>DATAJN010000098.1:0-9220 GCA_036262105.1 Ilumatobacteraceae bacterium | reverse complement strand
GTCGTTTGCCGTTCAACATCGTCCATGCCCCGCCCATGCGTATCAGTCGATCGACCTCTACTGGCGGGCGCGTCCAGTCGATCTCCAGTTCCTCCGGACGGATCTTCGCCGCATACGTGGGCTCACCGGCTTGCTGCTCGGGTACACCGAGACCGGCGTGCAGTTCGTCGAGCAGCAAGCGCGTGCCAACCTCGACCAGCTCGCCGCGCAACCCTTCGGCGGTGATGGATGTACTGATCGGGACTGTTGCGCAGCGATAGACCGGGCCTGTATCGAGCCCGGCCTCGAGTCGCATCAGGCACACCCCGGTCTGCTCATCACCGGCCAGCAACGCCCGCTCCACCGGTGCGGCACCGCGCCATCGTGGAAGCAACGAGAAGTGGAGGTTGACCATCGGCAGTGCATCGAGCACGTGGGGTTTGATCAACTGCCCGAAGGCCACGACCACACCCAGGTCCGCCTCGACCGCGAGAGCATCGTCAACCGAGTGCGATACGGGGAGGCCGAGCTCGACAGCAGCAGCCTTGACCGGGCTCGGCATCAGTTGCGAACCGCGCCCGCGACGTTTGTCGGTTCGAGTCACCACCAGCGCGACCTCGAAACCACCGGCAACAAGCGCCCGCAATGGACGCACCGCCGTGTCAGGCGTTCCGAGATACACCAACCGGCGCGGCGGCGCGGCGCGGGTCACTGCAATCGCAGGCGACGCTTCGGTACCTCTGCCTCGGGCTGCTCCTGAATCCGGCGATACTCCTGCATGGCTTCCTTGCGCTGCTCGGGTGTCATCCGGTCGAACATGAGCACACCGTGGAGGTGGTCGATCTCGTGCTGGAACAACCGACCCATCAACTCGCTGGCCTCGATCTCGATCTCGTCGCCGTCGACGGTGAACCCGCGCATCAACACGTGGTTCGGCCTCAGCATCTCGACGTACAGGCCGGGGATGCTGAGACAACCCTCGTCGTAGACCCACTCGCCGCTCGACTCGACGATCTGCGGGTTGATGATGGCCATCTGCTCGTCGTCGACGTCCCACACGAAGATCTGCTTCTGCACACCGATCTGCGGAGCCGCGAGGGCGATGCCGGAATCGCTGTCGTAGAGCGTCTCGTACATGTCGTCGACGAGGCCGGCGATCTTGCCGTTGATGTCGGCGACTTCCGCGGCCTTGATCTTCAACACGGGGTCGCCGTACGTGCGGATCTGGTACGCCATAACTGCAAGGCTACCGATCGAGATGGGCCACTACTTCGACGAGCAACCCGGTGCGCCTTCCGACCCTCGCAATGTCGAGCTGCGCCTGCCCGACATGACGGTGACACTTGCCACCGATCGTGGCGTGTTCGGATACGCGCAGATCGATGCGGGCAGCAAGCTGCTCCTGCTCAAGGCGCCCGCTCCTCCGCAGCACGGCAACCTCCTCGACCTCGGCTGCGGAGCCGGCACCCTGGCGATCCCGATGGCCCGCCGCGCCCCAAACGCCACGGTGTGGGCAGTGGACGTCAACGGCCGAGCGCGCGATCTCTGCGCGGCCAACGCAACGACCAACGGCGCCACCAATGTGCGCGTCGTGCCTCCCGGCGAGGTTCCCGGCGAAGTCAGCTTCGACTGCATCTGGAGCAACCCTCCCATCCGAATTGGTAAGCCGGCACTCCACGACCTGTTGCTGATGTGGTTGGGCCGTCTGGCCCCGGCCGGGGCGGCAACCATGGTGGTGCACAAACACCTCGGTGCCGATTCGCTGCAGCGCTGGTTGGCGGAGCGTGGGTACCTCACAGCACGGATCGCCTCGTCGAGTGGCTACAGAATTTTGCATATAGTCAGCTGACGTCAAGCGCTATCGCGACGGGTCGACCTCGATTCGTAGCCGTGATCCCTTCGGCCGCGGCGTTGCCGAGATCGCGCTGCCGAGCCGATCCCACGTCAGGGCTCGTAGCAGCACGACATCTCCCGTCGACGACGCCTCCAGACCGGTCGCCGCAGCGAACTCGTCTGCTCCAGTGCCCGACACCGCGGCGAGGGCAGCGAAGGGCGGCAGGCCCAGTAGCTCGCGGCGGTTCAATTCGACCTTCGCCGCCCGCGACGGGTCGGCGAAGAGCACCGCCTGCAGAACCTCGTGGCGCGGCAGGAACGTCTGCACCAAGAGCCGTCCACCGCCCGCACGCCCGCCGACCAACCGGGCGGCGCGGGCCAGCAAGGCCATGGCCTGCTCCCCTGCCCGATACCTGGGGGCCAACAGTTCGGCATCGAGGTCGAGGAAGGCAACAACATCGGCGTGCTTCGCCCTGTGCAACACGGCTTCCGTGCCGATCAACACGTCGCAGCCCGGCAGCGACTCGCTCTCGCCGGTGACCACGCCCACCGGCCGACCGGCCGCCGCCTCGATCTCCTCACGCATCCGGCTGACGCCGGGTCTCAGCAACGCCAGCGCCCCGGATCCGCAGTTCTGACAGACCACCGGGCGAACGGTGCCGCACCGCCGGCACACGAGCGAGCCAGTGTCGTCTTGAACAACCGACGCCTGGCAATGCTCGCAGCGTTGCAACGCCCTGCACGTGCGACACGCCAGCAGCCGCGCCCGCCCTTTCGTGTTGTGAACGCAGATCACCCGTTGGTCGCCGCGTCGAAGATGCTGGATGAGCGGTGACGTCAAGAGTGATCGTTTCCAAGGCTCCTCGTTGGTACGGTCGACGAGCTCGAGGATCGGCCATCCGTCACGCTCCTCATCGACCGATGGCCGGCGCAACGATGGTCCGGCCCAATGCAATGCGGCGGCCGACGGACACGGTGAAACCAGCACACACGGCACACCGGCCCGATCCGCTCGCTCGATGGCAACATCTCTGGCGTTCCAGGTCGGCGAGCGTTCCTCCTGCAGCGCCTCGTCGTGTTCGTCGAGCACCACGATCGAGCGCATCGCGGCACACGGCGACCAGATCGCGCTGCGACCGCCGATGACGACGTCGACACCACCAGCGGCGCGTGCCCATTGATCTGGATGGATGGCCGTGGTGTATCCCGAACGACGCAGCCTGGCGCCGAGACGGTGGGCCTCGTCGACCGAGGGCTGCACGACCAGCACAGCACCGCGACCTAGTGCTTCGATGATGATCTCCAGCTGATCGATCGCCGGTGGCAGGCGAACCACTCGCGGGAGCGAACGGTTGTCGACGCCGTCTTGCAGTCGGGCGATCGACGGCGGAAGCGAGGCCACCATCGCCGGAGGGCTTGCGACAACCATCAACGGTCGCAGTCGGCCGGCGGCCCAACGCCG
This sequence comes from Ilumatobacteraceae bacterium, assembly GCA_036262105.1. Classification (GTDB taxonomy): domain Bacteria; phylum Actinomycetota; class Acidimicrobiia; order Acidimicrobiales; family Ilumatobacteraceae; genus JAENVT01. The sequence continues at coordinate 5,946 of DATAJN010000098.1, read as the reverse complement.
CGATGCCCATCGTGCAAGTTCGATGATCTCGGCTGATGGGCCGATCCCCGACCACTTGGCAAGCGGGACGAGACGGTCGAGCGGTACGGATCCATCGGGCGGCCCGAGCGAAGCGATCCACGCGCCGACTCGGCGACCGTGCAGCGGCACCCGAACCATCGACCCGATGGCGACGCGCAGTCGCATCTGGTCGGGCACGACGTAGTCGAACTGTTTGTCGAGCCCGGTGACGTCTGGCACGACACGGGCGACCATCAGCGACGACGGGTCCACGCCCGGCGACGCTAGAGGATCACAACCCGAGGGCACTCCTGAAGTCGTCGAGCCTGCTGACCACTTCCCAGGTGAAGCCAGGCAACGACCGGCCGAAGTGGCCGTAGGCGGCGGTCTGGCGGTAGATGGGACGCTTCAGATCGAGATCACGCACGATCGCCGCAGGGCGAAGGTCGAAGACTTCGCGGACCGCAGCGGCGATCGCGTTCGGGTCGACGGTGTTGGTGCCGAAGGTGTCGACGAGGATGCTCATCGGGTGCGCCATACCGATCGCGTAGGCGACCTGCACTTCGCACCGCGTTGCCGCGCCAGAAGCAACCACGTGCTTGGCAACCCAGCGGGCGGCGTAAGCGGCAGAGCGATCGACCTTCGACGGATCCTTGCCGCTGAACGCGCCGCCACCATGGCGACCCATGCCGCCGTAGGTGTCGACGATGATCTTGCGACCCGTGAGACCAGTATCGCCGTGTGGGCCACCGATCACGAACTTGCCCGTGGGATTGACGTACACGTTGTAGTCGTCGTCGGCGAACTGCGCAGGGACAACAGGGCGAATGACCTGCTCGATCAGGTCGGGCCGAATGACCGTGTCGCGGTCGACGCCATCTTGGTGTTGGGTCGAGATCAGCGTTCCCACCAGTCGGATGGGCCGACCCGTGCTGTCGTACTCGAACGTGACCTGTGTCTTGCCGTCGGGACGCAGGTAGGGAATGGCTCCGGCCTTGCGTACCTCGGTGAGCTTCTCGGCCATGCGATGTGCAAGCCAGATCGGCAACGGCAGGAGGTCGGCGTTGTCGTCGCAGGCGTACCCGAACATCATTCCCTGGTCGCCGGCGCCTTGCGCGTTGATGATGTCTTCGCCGCTTCTTCCACCACGAAGTTCTTCGCTCTTGTCGACGCCCTGGGCGATGTCGCCACTCTGCTCGTCGATCGACACGATCACGCCGCACGTGTTGCCGTCGAAGCCGTAGAGCGCATTGTCGTAACCGATGCCGTTGATGACTTCGCGGGCCAGCTTCGGGATGTCGACGTACGCGTTCGTGGTGATCTCGCCGGCCACCACGCACAAACCGGTTGTGAGCAACGTCTCGCAGGCCACACGCCCGTTCGGGTCCTCGGTGAGAATCGCGTCGAGGACCGCATCGCTGACCTGATCGGCCATCTTGTCGGGGTGGCCTTCGGTCACGCTTTCCGAGGTGAACGTGTAATTGCTCACTGAGCTGCTCCTGAATCGGTTGAGGTTGAGTCGGTACTACATACACCAGATCGCAGTTCGACAACACATTGCAGTATCGCCCTGGCGACCGAACGCTTGTCCGTGAGGGCGACGGTGCGCAGCAGACCGCCGTTGCCCAAGATGGTGACGGCATTGGTTTCGTGCTGGAAGCCGACCTGCGGAGCGCTGACATCGTTGGCGACGACGAGGTCGAGGTTCTTGCGGCGCAGTTTGGCCTCGGCGTTGGCGACGACATCGCTGGTCTCGGCCGCAAAGCCGACAAGGATCTGACCGTTCTGCTTGCGTGCGCCCAGCCCGGCGAGGATGTCGGGAGTCGGCTCCAGCAGGATCTCGGGGACACCTCCGTCTTTCTTGATCTTGCCGTCCTCGGCGACCTTCGGACGGAAGTCGGCGACTGCCGCGGCCATGATCACCACGTCGGCGTCGACGGCCAGTTCGTCGACCTCGGTCTGCATCTGAGCCGCTGTCTCGACGACCCGAAGCCTTGCGCCGGGTGGTACCGGCAGGTCGACCGTGGAGACCAACGTGACCCGAGCGCCGAGCGCCAAGGCCTCGGCAGCCAGCGCGTAGCCCTGCTTGCCGCTGCTGCGATTGGCGATGACCCGCACAGCATCGATCGGCTCGCGAGTACCGCCAGCGGTGACCACGACATGCAGCCCACCGAGCGAGCCACCTCCGAGCACGCGCTCGACTTCGGCGACGATCCGCTCTGGAGTTGCCAGCCTGCCCGTGCCGGAGTCGCCGCCGGCGAGGCGGCCCTCGTCGGGCTCGACGACGTAGACGCCACGCCGCAACAACGTGGCGATGTTGTCGGCCACGGCAGGGTGCTGCCACATCTCGGTGTGCATCGCCGGGCACACGATCACGGGGGCCCGAGTTGCCAACAAGACGTTGGTCAACAAGTCGGTCGAGAGCCCGCCTGCGTAGGCACCGATCAGGCGAGCGGTGGCGGGGGCGACCAGAACGAGGTCGACGGACTGACCCAGCTTGGTGTGCGGGATCGGTGCCGCCTCGTCCCACAGACTGGTCTGCACGGGTTCGCTGGCCAACGCCGACAGTGTGGTCGTGCCCAGGAAGTGCTGTGCTCCTGACGTCATCACCGGGATCACGTGGGCACCGGCATCGACCAGGCGCCGGCAGATCTCTACGGCTTTGTACGCAGCGATTCCCCCGGTTACACCGAGAACGATGCGCTTGCCGGCGAGCATGGCAGTCGTGACGCTGGGTAGGTCAGGCGACTGTCTCGTCGCCGGAGCTCTCGGCGGCGGTCTCGTCTTCGGCCTGCGGCAGCTCGACCCGAACGATCTTGTGGGCCGCGATCTCCTCGAACCCGATGCTCAGCGGCTTGCGGGCGATCGAGCTGACCTGCGGCGGCACCATGTGGCCGAGACCATCGCCGAGTTGGTTGAAGTACGAATTGATCTGCCGGGCCCGGCGAGCCGCCAAGGTCACCAGGCTGAACTTGGAGTCCACGGTGTCGAGAAGATCCTCGATCGGCGGGTTCATCATCGTGTCGTGGGCGCGAGCCATAGTTCTGCCTCCTGAGCGGTTGGCCAGTGTACAGCGGCAACGCGCCAACCTGGCGTTCAAGCCGTACGGCGATGCCCGCCGATGATGTGCAACAACTCCTCGACAGTCCGGTCGAGGTTGTCGTTGACCACGACGTGATCGGCCAGTGCCAAACCGACGGGCTCCTCGTCGAGCGCCTTGCGCAGCCGTTCGTCGATCATGTCCTCCGGGTCGCCGCGGCCACGCAGGCGGCGTTGCTGCTCGGCAGGTGAGGGCGGCAGGACGAAGATCAGGATCGCGTCACCCTGTAGCCGCTTGACCTGCTGGGCTCCGTCGACTTCGATCTCCAGCACCACATCGCGGCCATCGACACCGTCGGGCATCGGCGTGCCGTAGTAGTTGTCGAGGAATCGGGTCCATTCCAGAAAGCCGCCCTGGTCGATGCGTCGCTCGAAGCTCGGCTCGTCGGTGAAGACGTAGGCGGTGTCGGGTTCGCTGGGTCGTTGCTGGCGAGTGGTCCACGATCTGCTCAACCAGAGCTTCGGGTCGCGCTCCACGAGGGCGTTGACGATCGTCCCCTTGCCTACGCCCCCTGGGCCGGAAATGACGATGATGAGTGGGGCGGCTGGGCCGTCGCTGGCCGCCATGGCCTCACTTGCCGAGTTGATCGAGCAATGACTGCTTCTGCACCTGGCCGAGGCCCTGTACGCGGCGATTGTCGGCGATGCCGATGTCTTCCATGATCTTGCGTGCCTTGACCTTGCCGACGCCCGGGAGCGACTCGAGCAGTGACACGACTTTGAGCTTGCCCACCGTGACACTGGTCGAGGCCAGGGCCTCGCGGATCGAGACAGAACCGTTTTTCAGTTGGTTCTTCAGTTCAGCGCGAGCAGCGCGGGCCTCGGCGGCCTTGGCCAGAGCGGCCGTGCGTTGTTCGGGCGTCAGTTGAGGAGGTGTTGCCATACCGAAAACCCTAGTCCTGGGCTCGCAACCTTTCGCGGCATTCGTTCAATGAGCGGCCCCGACGACCTCACTGAGGGAGGTGACACCGTGTCGGGCGCACCAGTCCCCGACCCCGCCGAGAACCCGTATCGGTGTCCGCGGGTCGACGAAGTTGGCCGTGCCGACCTGCACCGCGGCGGCACCGGCCAGGATCAATTCGATGGCGTCCCAGCCGTTGGCGACACCCCCCACCCCGACAATGGGCAGGTCAGGGATGGCGGCGTGCACGTCGAACACGGTCCGTACGGCGACGGGATGAATTGGATGACCGCTGTAGCCGCCGCCTCCGGCGCCCAGCACCGGACGCCACGAACTGGGGTCGATGACCATTCCGAGCAGGGTGTTGATCAGCGTGACCGCCTCGGCGCCTGCCTGCTGGACGGCGGCGGCAACCTCGACGACCTGATCGGTGTTGGCGCTGAGCTTGGCCCACAGTGGACGACCACACGGTGCAGCGGCGGCGATGACCGCACCCGACAACTCCGGGTCGTGAGCGAAGATGCCCCTGCGTCCCTCGAGATTCGGGCACGACAGATTGACCTCGACGGCCATGATGTCCGGCTCGGCTTGGGCGATCATCTCCGCGGCGCGCCGGTAGTCGTCGATCGAACGACCCCAGATGCTGACCACGATCCTTGCCCCGGTCGCCCTCAACGCCGGGAGATCGGTGGCGAGCCAAGCAGCCAGACCGGGGCCCTGCAAGCCGACGGCGTTGACCATGCCGACGCCCGCAGGATGAACCCGTGGCGCCGGATTGCCCTGCCATTCGAAGGCGGCGAGGGACTTGACGACGTGAGCTCCGAGGTCGGCAAGATCGAAGAACGACTGGAATTCGGCACCGTGACCAGCGGTACCCGAGGCCGTCATCACCGGATTCGGCAACTCGACGGACCCGACGCGAGTGTGCAGATCTACGGACACGGACGAAACGCGCCGAGGGAAGCGCCAGCGACGACGCGCACAGGCCGAGGAGCCAAAGCGGAGCGGAGGCGAGCGAGGCCACTAAGCACAGTGATATTCCTGGAGGGAGCGCACGGAGAGCTCGTGACCGACGTGTTCGGCCATGCCTTGCACGGCTGCCAGCGCCGCCTCGACGGTGGTGACCGAGCTCACCCGGTGGGTCGTCGCCGCCTTGCGGATCTGTTCGCCGTCGCTGCGCGCCCCGCCGCCTTGGCCTTGGGGTGTGTTGATGACGAAGGCGATGTCGCCACTGGCGATGAGGTTGACAGCGTTGATCCCGTGACCGTCGGAGATCTTGCCCACCACGGCATCGACATGGACTCCAAAGCTCGCCAGGTAGTCGGCCGTACCGGTTGTCGCGGCGATGCCCAGACCGAGCTGGCGCAGCTTGCGGGCAACGACGATCCCAGCAGGCTTGTCGCCATCGGCCAGCGACAAGAACACGGTTCCTTCGGTGGGCAGGACTGTTCCTGCGGCCAGCTCCGCTTTGTAGAACGCGAGGCCGAACGTCGTATCGATGCCCATCACCTCGCCGGTGGAGCGCATCTCCGGCCCGAGGGCCGGGTCGACCTCCGGAAAGCGGTTGAACGGCAGGACGGCTTCTTTGATCGACACGTGCCCGTTCTCGCACGGCAGGCTCAGCAGACCTTCGATCCGCAGCTCTGCCAACGTGGCGCCGAGCATCACCCGGCTGGCAACCTTGGCCAGTGGCACACCCGTTGCCTTGGCAACGAACGGCACCGTGCGGCTGGCCCGCGGGTTGGCCTCGATCACGAACACGGTCGTGCCGAGCACGGCGTACTGCACGTTGATCAATCCGCGCACGTCGAGCGCCTTGGCGATGGACGCGGTGTACGACTCGATGACCTCGACCACCCAGGCCGGCAGCGTTTGTGGTGGGATCGCACAGGCGGAGTCACCGCTGTGCACTCCGGCTTCCTCGACGTGCTCCATGACGCCACCGA
>DATAJN010000097.1:0-1602 GCA_036262105.1 Ilumatobacteraceae bacterium | reverse complement strand
GTCGAAGAATGCGACCGCGTTCGGTCTCGATGCCGTCGGCGACTGGGCTGGTTGGACGAAGTACCTCACCACCGACGGTGGCGTGAAGAAGATCAACCTACTGAACCTCGACATCCCGGCGGCCCCAGTCTTCGAAGCGGTCGTCCGATCGGTCGCCGCGGCGAACGGAGCGACGTTGGACAAGGTGGTGTCGTTACCTCTCACCGCGACCGATGTCACCGCGCAGATGGCGGCCGTCTCGCAGGGCAACCCCGATGTCATCATGGCCGTCACGACCGCCCAGCTCTGTGTGCCGGTCAGCCAGGCCCACGCGAGCCTCGCGGCTTCGACCAAGCTGTTCCTTCCGGGAATCTGCGGCAGCCCGCAGACACTCGAGGCAGGCGGTAGTTCCATCGATGGCGCGTACCTCGGGTTCGGCAGCCTGAACCCCTACGACACGAGCAAGGCAGACGTCGCCACCTTTCGCCGGGCGCTCGACACGTACGCCACGGAGAAGGTTCCGTTGAGCCAGTTCGCCACCAACTCGTTCACGGCGGTGATCAATCTGAAGAACGTCATCGACGGTCTCGATCCCGCTGCGGTGACCGCTGCCGCGATCTCCACCGCCGTCCGAGGCGGCGTAAACGTCCCCTCGTTCATGACGGACGCGTACACGTGCGACGAGCGTCTCGCCTTCTCGCCGGTCACCTGCAGCCGCGGCCGCCGTGTTTTCCAGGTAAAGGGTGGAGAGCTGGCGAACTTGAGCGACCAATGGTATGACGGTACGGCCGACGTGAAACTGGGCTGATCGACATGAGCGATCTCGTGCTCTTCGCCATGCTGGGGCTCGGTTCCGGGGCGTTCATCGCATTGCTGTCGGTCGGCGTGGTCGCCGAGTACAAGGCCTCGGGTGTGGTCAACTTCGCCCACGGCGCCGTGGCCATGTTCAGCGCCTACTGCTTCACGACCCTGCGGACGAAGGGTGAACTGGTGCTGCCCACCGTGATCATCCCGCATCGAGTGAGGCTCGCCAGCCGCGGGCTGCAGACGGCACCGGCGATGGTGATCGCACTCGTCTATGGGGCGCTTCTCGGCGTCGTGCTGTACCTGACGATCTTTCGCTGGCTTCGGCATGCCCCGGCTCTGGCGAAGGTGGTCGCGTCGATCGGCCTGATGTTGACCCTTCAGGCGTTGGCCGTCATCCACTTCGGGTCGCAGGCCCAAGCGGCGCCGGCAGTGCTGCCGACCGAGCCGATCCGAATTCTGGGCGCGAGCCTGGGACGTGACCGGTTGTACCTGGCGGGGATCGCCGTGCTCGTCGCGTTGACGCTCGCCGCGTTGTATCGGTTCACCCGCTTCGGGATCGTCACACGGGCGGTCGCGCAGAACGAGCGGGCGGTGTCCCTGTTCGGCTGGTGGCCCGTACGCACGGAGGTGGCCAACTGGGCCATCGCGTCCTGCCTGGCAAGCCTGGCGGGTGTTCTGGTCGCATCCATGGTGTCGCTGAATCCCACGACGATGACCCTTGCCATCGTGCCCGCCCTGGCCGCCGCGCTCGTCGCCGAGTTGTCGTCCTTCACGGTGGCGACCGCGGCGGCGTTGCTGATCGGCGTCGGGCAGTCG
>DATAJN010000096.1:0-5814 GCA_036262105.1 Ilumatobacteraceae bacterium | reverse complement strand
CCACTGCTCCGTCACCGACCAGGGATACTCCGAGTTCACCCACGATCCGTTCGGGCGGCCGCGCACGATCGCGCCGTCGAACCCAAGGTTCAGCAGCAGCCGCGTGTGCGCCCCCTGCGATGCCGCGTACGGCTTGCCGACGGCGAGGTGCAACTTCTCCGTCAGGGCTGGAACGGCCTTGCCCAACTGCCGCGCCGTTGCCGAACCCATTGATCCCAACGCGGCCAAGGCATCGGCTCGTGCAGTTTTGACCCATGCCATTCCATCTTTGGAGATGCCGCTGTCTTCGACCATTCCGGCTAGTCGTTTCCACTGGGCGGAAGCGAGCGCGGTGGTGCATCCGGCATGCGCCCACTGCGCCACTTCCGGCGTGAACACCCACAACGTGCGGCGCATCGCGTGGTGACGTACGACGGTTCGGTCGTCGTACAGAGCGGCTGAGACAGCGTCGATCGACGGGTGCTTCATGCGTGCCATCGCCGAGAGGTACACGGTGGCCGGGTCGGTGGAATGGAGCGCTACGAGGAAGTTGGTGATCGCCGCCACGTCGTCGGTGCGTTCCGAGGCAGTGAGGCAATGACGAATGGCCAGGCGTGCTCGACGTTGCTCGTCGGTGATCGTGCGTCGGGAGGCCATGACGCGATTGTCGCGCCCTGCAGAGGATCGAACGGTGAGAAGGTTGCGCGTCGGCGGGCGACCATGGCACACTACGATCAATGCGTGCCGAAAACAGCTCGATTCTCGTAGTACTCATGTAGACGCACGCCCCGACATATGCGTGCGTCTTGGCCTCCCATCCGGGGGGCCGTTTGGTTTTTCGGGCCAATGCAGTAGGTGGCAATCGATGACGGCAAAGGGAGACAACAGATGAAGATGACTGGGGCCCAGGCCCTGATCAAATCCCTCGAGATGGAGGGCGTGGAGGTCATGTTCGGCCTCCCGGGTGGGTGCATCCTGCCTGCGTACGACCCACTTCTTGATTCCTCGATCCGCCACATCCTCGTACGGCACGAGCAGGGCGCCGGCCACATGGCCGAGGGGTACGCCCACGTCACCGGGCGCCCCGGCGTTGCCATGGTCACCAGCGGGCCGGCGGCAACCAACATGGTCACGCCACTGTGCGACGCGTACATGGACTCGATCCCCATGGTGTGCATCACCGGCCAGGTGTCGACCACCGCGATCGGCACCGACGCATTTCAGGAATGCGACACCGTTGGCATCACGCGCAGCGTCACCAAGCACAACGAGTTGGTCATGACGGCGCAGAACCTTCCGATGGCCGTGCGCCAGTCGTTCCGCATCGCCACCACTGGCCGCCCAGGCCCGACACTGATCGACGTCCCCAAGGACGTGCTGCAGAACTCGATGGAGTGGTATTGGCCGAGCGATGCCGAAATCGCCGACAGCCTTCCGGGTTACCGTCCCAACGTGAAGGGTCATCCGCGGATGATCAAAGAAGCGGCCAAGCTGATCGTCGCTGCCGAGCGGCCCATCCTCTACGTCGGTGGTGGAATCCTGAAGGCACGCGCCGCGGAGGCGTTGCGCGAATTGGCGGAGATGACCGACATCCATGTCGTCACCACGCTGATGGCTCGCGGCGCGTTCCCCGACGATCATCCGTTGTGCCTCGGCATGCCGGGCATGCACGGCAATGCAACCGCCATCACGGCGTTGCAACGCAGCGACCTGCTCATCACCCTCGGCGCCCGCTTCGACGATCGCATCACCGGCAAGGTGTCGACGTTCGCTCCCGACGCGAAGGTGATCCACGTCGACATCGATCCGGCCGAACAGGGCAAGGTGCGCAAGCCCGAAGTGCCGATCGTCGGCGACTGTCGCCTGGTGATCGAAGAACTGATCAGGGCAATCCGCGATCTGCTCAACAGCGGCGCCGAGCGGGCCGACACCGGGGCGTGGAAGAGTCGCATCAGTGGATGGCGCGAGCAGTTCCCGCTCGCCTACGAGGCCAGCGAGCCCGGCGAGGCGTTGAAGCCGCAGTTCTGCCTCGAGCAGTTGCGCGACAACGCCCCGGAGGGCACGATCCTCGTCAGCGGCGTCGGTCAGCACCAGATGTGGTCCTCGCAGTACTGGAAGTTCACCGAGCCGTACACGTGGGTCAACTCCGGCGGGCTCGGCACGATGGGGTTCTGCGTGCCGGCGGCGATCGGCGCCAAGGTCGGCCGCCCAGATCGCACGGTGTGGGCGGTCGACGGCGACGGCTGCTTCCAGATGACCGCGCAAGAACTGGTCACGGCCAGCGTCGAGCGAATACCCATCAAGGTCGCCATCTTGAACAACAGCTACCTCGGCATGGTCCGCCAATGGCAGGAGATGTTCTACGACGAGCGTTACAGCGAGGTGTACCTGTCGCCCGAGTTGCCGGACTTCGTCAAGTGGTCGGAGGCGATGGGTTGTGTCGGCATCCGCGTCGACAGCCCCGAAGAGGTGCAGCCGGCCATCGACAAGGCCAACTCGATCGATGATCGCCCGGTGGTCGTCGACTTCCGCGTCGATGCCCGCGAGAAGGTGTTCCCGATGGTTCCCGCTGGAATGGGCAACGACGACTTGATCCTCCCGGACTCGCAGATGCCGCGAAAGGGAGCGCTGAGGTGACCGAGATGAACCACCACATCCTTTCCGTCCTCGTTCAGAACCGGCCTGGTGTGCTTGCACGGGTTGCCGGGCTCTTCGCCCGCCGCGACTACAACATCTTCTCGTTGGCGGTCGCGCCGGCGGAGGACGAGGGTTTCAGCCGCATCACGATCGTCGTCGACGTCGACTCTGCACCTCTCGAACAGATCACCAAGCAGCTCTTCAAACTGATCGAAGTGGTCAAGATCAGCGAGCTCGACCCGCTGAAGTCGGTGGAGCGCGAGCTGTTGCTGGTGACCGTTCGCGTCAGCCCCGAGCAGCGTGGCCAAGTCGTCGAGCTGGCGAACATCTTCGAGGGAAAGATCCTGGCTGTGGGCGTGGAAGCGATCACGATCAGCCTCGATGGGCACCCCGACAAGCTCGACGATTTTGAAGAACTGCTCGCCGGATATGGCATCGTGGAGCTCCAGCGCACCGGCCGGGTGGCGCTGCCCAAGCTCGACAAGGAGGCACGCCTGCGTGCCCTGACCAACAAAGGAAAGGCTGGCTGAGATGGCCGCGAAGATGTACTACGAGGCGGATGCCGATCCGTCGATCATTCGCGGTCGCAAGGTCGCCATCATCGGCTATGGCTCGCAGGGTCACGCACACGCCCTGAACCTGAAGGAGTCCGGTGTACCCGTCGTGGTCGGCCTCCGTGAAGGAAGCAGGTCGGCGGCGAAGGCCGAAGCTGCAGGCTTGAAGGTGATGGACATCGCCGCAGCCTCGAAGTGGGCCGACGTCATCATGTTGACGATGCCCGACACCGAGCAGAAGGCGACGTACGAAGAGTTCATCAAGCCGCACATGCGCAAGGGCAAGGCGCTCGCGTTCGCCCACGGTTTCAACATCCGGTTCAAGCGCATCCGTCCGCCGAAGACCGTCGACGTCATCATGATCGCCCCGAAGGGTCCAGGTCACCTCGTTCGCCGGACCTACACCGAGGGTGGCGGCGTGCCGTGCCTGATCGCCGTGCACCAAGATGCAACCGGTGGGGCGCACGCGTTGGCGCTGAGCTACGCCGAGGCCATCGGCGGCGCCCGTGCCGGCGTGATCGAGACAACGTTCAGCGAAGAGACCGAGACCGACCTGTTCGGCGAGCAGGTCGTGTTGTGCGGCGGCCTCACGTCACTCGTCCAGGCCGGTTTCGAGACCCTGGTCGAGGCCGGATACCAACCGGAGATGGCCTACTTCGAGTGTCTGCACGAGGTGAAGCTGATCGTTGATCTGATGTACGAAGAGGGCATTGCTGGGATGCGCTACTCCATCAGCGACACGGCCGAGTACGGCGACGTCACACGCGGACCGCGGGTGGTCAACGCGAGGACCAAGCTGGAGATGAAGAAGATCCTCAAGGAGATCCAGTCGGGCAAGTTCGCCAGGGAATGGGTTGCCGAGAGCGAGTCGGGCCGCGCCAAGTTCAACGAGTTGCGCGAGGCTGGCCGCCAGCACCAGATCGAGGAGGTCGGCGGCCGTCTGAGGGCGATGATGCCATTCCTCGGTGCCGGCCGCCAGAAGGTAGCCGATGTCAGTGGTGGGTAGGTTTGGCTGCAACAAGCGCGGGATGGGAAGACGATGACACTCAGTTGGGAAGAGGCTGTTGCGCGGATTGGCGCACCTGGGTCTCCGTTCGAGATCGTCGAGGACGAGGCGGGCAACCGGCGATACAAGCACGCGCCACCCCACCTGCGCGGGTTGTTCGACATAGCCCGTCTCGGCGGCGACGACATCTTCCTCGTGTACGAAGACGAGCGCTTGTCGTTCAACGACTTCTTCACGCGCGTCGACGCGCTCGGTGACGCGCTGGTCAACCGCTACGGCATCACCAAGGGCGACCGCGTTGCCGTGGGCATGCGCAACTACCCCGAATGGGTGATGTCGATGCTGGCCATCATCTCCGTCGGCGGCGTGTCGGTATCGCTCAACGCTTTCTGGGTCGAAGACGAGCTCGACTACGCGCTCGCCGATTGTGGTGCATCGCTGCTGATCGCCGACGTCGAGCGCATTGCTCGAACAATCGGTCCGTGCCGCCGCATGGGCATCCGCATGCTCGAGGTGCGCGCCGACTCGCCATCCGCCGACGACGTCGAGCAGTGGAACGATGTCGTCGTGCCTGGCCCATCGATGCCGGCCATCGACGTCGGATGGGACGACGACGCAACGATCCTGTACACCTCCGGCACGACGGGTCGGCCAAAGGGTGCGGTCTCCACCAACGGCGCGATCGTGTCATCGGTGATGGCGTTCGGCAGTCGCGCCACGGTCGATGGCACCCGCGACGAGGCCAACCGCCCTGCCGATGTGCCTCGTCCGGCCGAGTTCGCGACCGCGTTCATCCTAATCGTGCCCCTGTTCCACGTCACCGGTTGCGTACCGGTGCTGTTGAGTTGCGTCGTGTCGCGGTCGAAGCTGGTGATGATGTATCGCTGGAACGCCGAGAAGGCGTTGGAGCTGATCGAGCGCGAGCGCGTCACCAACTTCGTCGGCGTTCCGACACAGAGTTGGGATCTGGTCAACTGCCCGCGGTTCAACGAGTTCGACACCTCCAGCCTGCGTGCCGTTGGCGGCGGCGGGGCGCCGGCGCCGCCGTCACTGGTCGAGCGAGTTGCCGGCAGCATGAAGAAGGGCGGACCGACGCTCGGCTATGGCATGACCGAAACCAATGCCTACGGTCCGCACAACACGGGTATCGACTACGTGACTCATCCCACCTCCACGGGACGTGTCATGCCCATCATGCGTATCGAGATCCGCGACCCCGAGCGGCGCGAGGTGCCCACCGGCCAGCGCGGCGAGATCTGGTTCAACGGGCCGATGTTGATCCGCGGCTATTGGAACAAGCCCGAAGCAACCGCCGAGACGATCGTCGATGGGTGGTTGCGCAGTGGCGACATCGGCCGTGTCGACGACGACGGTTTCTATTACATCGAAGACCGACTGAAAGACATGATCCTGCGCGGTGGTGAGAACGTCTACTGCGCCGAGGTCGAGTCGGCGATCTACGAGCACCCGGCGATTCACGAGGCCGCAGTGTTCGGTGTGCCCGACGAACGCCTTGGTGAAGAAGTCGCCGTCGTCGTGCATCTTGTCGACGGCGCAACGCTGACACCCGACGAACTTCGTGCATTCCTGTCGACGAAGATCGCCGCTTTCATGATCCCATCGCGGGTGACGATCACG
>DATAJN010000095.1:0-3904 GCA_036262105.1 Ilumatobacteraceae bacterium | reverse complement strand
GATCTCCACTGCCTGGAGCAGACTCTCGAGAGCCTGCGAGAAGTTGCCGGCCTGGTGATGAACGATGCCGATCAGGTTCAGGGCGAACACTTCGACCACGGGGGCCGCACATCGCCTGGCCAGGTCTCTCGTCTCGAGTGCCAGCCCGAATGCTTCGTCCAATTCACCGAGTTGGTAGGTCACGCTGGCCAGGCGGTACAACGCCTCGGCCTCGCCCCGTTTGTCGTCGTTGGAGCGAGCCAGGACCCGTGCTTGTTGCACCAACGCCCGCGAACGCACCAGGTCGTCGCTTTCGGCACTGCGCGCCTCATCGAGGAGGTCTCGGACCGATTTTCCTGCTCCGGCCCCTTCCCTCAGAGATGTTGCGGACATCGCCAACGATCGACCAACCCTCCGGTCCTTCTCGGGACCACGCGACTAGTTCCTGCACGCCACCCGGCGCTACTCGTGGTATCGGCAAAATTTCGCCAGAGCTTGATTGTCGCGCACAGTGAGGCAGGACCGCTCGTAGTGTAGGTACGAGGGCATCGATCGCCGCCGTATCGTGATGCGAATGCGGGGCGAACGACGTTGACCAGCACTCGGCGCCGAGTCGACAGTTCAGCGGTGGCGGCGTTCCTGCCCGTCCTCGCGGTCATCCCACTGTGGCTCCTGGCGCTCGCCGTCGTTTGGCTGCCACTGCGCGTGGTCTGGCACATCTCCTTCGTGACGCTTGTTCTCCTCTACCTCGCGGCCGTGCTGCTGTTGTTCCTCCGCCCGGTGCAGGTAGCGATCCTGGCGCCGCTGCTCGGCGCCCGCCGCCCCACCCGCCAGGAACGGGCGGCGCTCGACGTCGCCTGGAGGTCCGTGCTGCAGGCCAACCGTCTGCCCGCCCGCCGATTCGTCATCGCCGTTCTGCCCGTCGACGAGCTCAACGCCTTCGCCTGTGGCGGTCACCTCGTCGTGGTCACGTCGTACGCCATCGAACGCTTGCCGCGCGACGAGTTGAGTGGCGTGCTTGCTCACGAGCTCAGCCACCACCTCGGGTTGCACACGGTGGCCCTGACCATCGGCCATTGGTTGAGCCTGCCGGTGTTCGCGCTCGCCCGCATCGGATTCTTCCTGCAGAACGTGGCCACGGCTGCGACGCGGACGTTCGCCCGACGCTCGTCGTCGCTGACGGTGATCGGACAGTTCGCCGCGGCCATCCTCATGGCGATCTCCTGGGTGTTCCTCAGCGGACTGCTGCTCAGCAACGCAATCGCCAACGTCGTTGGGCGCAATGCCGAGCTCCAGGCCGATCGCCGCGCCGTCAGCATGGGCTTCGGCCGGCCGTTGGCGAGCGCCCTGCGGCGGGTGATCAACGAGCGCCGCGGCGAGCGTCCGACGAGCGTGCGTGAGCGACTGGCCGCAACGCATCCACCGGAACGCACCCGCGTCGCCCAGATCGAGGCCCTGCTGCGGTCGCGGCGCGCCCGGTAGCGTCCACCTGTGAACCCGGCGCTGGAGACGCGAGACCTCACCCGCTGCTTCGGCGACACCGTGGCGGTCGACGCGATCAACCTGCGAGTCGAAACCGGCGAGATCTACGGGTTCCTGGGGCCGAACGGGGCCGGCAAGAGCACCATGGTGCGCATGCTCACGACCCTCCTGCTCCCCTCGGAGGGAACGGCGAGCGTGGCCGGTTTCGACGTGCGCGACGAAGCCGACATGATCCGCCTGCGAATCGGGGTCGCCCTCCAAGAGGCAGCGCTCGACCCCAAACAGACCGGTCGCGAGCTTCTCGACCTGCAAGGCCGGCTCTATGGGCTGAACGTGACGGAACGCCGGGAACGGTTGCGCGACCTGCTGGTGCTCGTCGACATCGGCGATGCCATCGACCGTCGAATCGGTACCTATTCCGGTGGGATGAAGCGGCGTCTCGACCTCGCCGCGGCACTCGTGCACCAGCCCGAGGTGTTGTTCCTCGACGAGCCGACGACGGGGCTCGACCCCACCAGCCGTGCCGCGGTGTGGGACGAGGTTCGCCGCCTCAACACCGAACGCGGCACGACCATCTTCCTCACGACGCAGTACCTGGAAGAGGCCGACGAGCTGGCCGGCCGGGTGGGGATCATCGCCAAGGGACGAATCGTCGCCGAGGGCACACCGACCGATCTCAAACACTCAGTTGGATCCGACTTGATCATCGTCAAGGGCCAACCCGGAAACACGGAGCGGATCACGAACGCCCTCGCCTCCGTCGACGACCTCGGATCCGTGGAATCGTCGGGCGACGAGGTGGTCATCTCCGTTGCCAACGGCGCCAAGGCGATCAGCCCGGTTGCTGTTGCCTTGTCGGAGCGGGGAGTCGTCGTCGAAGGCCTCACGCTGCGTACGCCAACCCTGGACGACGTGTTCTTCCACGTCACCGGCGAGCGAATGAGCGAAGACGGCC
Source organism: Ilumatobacteraceae bacterium (assembly GCA_036262105.1). Classification (GTDB taxonomy): domain Bacteria; phylum Actinomycetota; class Acidimicrobiia; order Acidimicrobiales; family Ilumatobacteraceae; genus JAENVT01. The sequence continues at coordinate 1,488 of DATAJN010000095.1, read as the reverse complement.
AATGACCGAGCAGGCATCGACTCCCGCGGTGGCTGCTCGCAAGGCAGGCTTCATCACCGACATGCGCAGCGTCTCCCTGCGAGCGATCCGCCTCACCTGGCGCGACCCGGAGACCTTTCTGCCTGCGTTGGTCATCCCGGTGTTCTTCTTCGTCGTCAACGTCGGTGCGCTGCAGAAGTTCGTCGAGGGCAGCTTCCCCGCTGGGTTCGATTACAAAGCCTTCCAACTTCCCGTCGCAGTGGTGTTCGCGGTGACGGGGGTGAGCCGCGCCACTTCGCTCGTCCTCGACATCCAAGATGGCTACCTCGATCGCCTCCTCCTGACGCCGGTGCGGCGCGGGACGTTGTTGCTGGGCCTGATGACCGCCGATGTCGTGTTGATCATCGCGTTGGCCACGCCGGTCGTTGTTCTCGGGCTGATCATCGGCATCGATTCAGCCACCGGGCCGCTCGGCCTGGTCGTCTTCGTGCTGATGGCCGGGCTGTGGGGTCTGGCGTTCACCGGGTTCCCGTACTCGATCGCCCTCCGCACGGGCAACCCGACGGCTGTCAACAACACCTTTCTGCTGTTCTTCCCGTTCGCGTTCCTCACGACCGCGTATCTGCCCCAGGCCAGCATGACGGGATGGCTGGCCACCGCCACTCGGTTCAACCCCACCACCTACTTCCTGGAGGGCATGCGAGCCCTGCTCCAGGAGGGCTGGAAGTGGCGGCCGATCGGCAAGGCCCTGCTTGCCACCGCCGGTGTCGGGTCGGTGTCGTTCAGCCTCGCGTTCGCCTCCTTGAGAGGGCGCGTGAAACGCAACTAGAGCCGCCGCCGCTCGGATCTCGGCGGATGTTCGAGGATCTGGGTGCCACCGATTTCAGTGATCTGCCTGCAGCGGTGAACGCTCGGTGGCGCCCAGATCGCCGGTCCTGTGCGCTTCTCGGTCAGTCGGGGGCCCGGTTCACATGGGCGCGATTCCGGACGCACAGTTTCGGTTGTCTCGCCCATTCAGCTCCGTTGTGCGCGATATCGGACCTGTGCGATCCGTTTCCGCGCCCATGAACCTGCGACGAGCCACGCGCCAGAAGACTGTGACGCTCGACGGGAGGATGTCCGATTCCGACAAGACGTGCGGCGCCGAATTCCGTACGGTTTGGACATGACCGTCGTTCCTTCAGCGATCGGGTTGGTCGCGTCCGACCTTCCCCGAACCCTCTCCTTCTATCGCGCTCTTGGCCTAGAGATTCCTCCCGGCGCCGACAACGAACCGCACGTCGAGGTGACGTTGGCGGGAGGGTTTCGCATCCTCTTCGACCCCGAATCGACGATCAGGTCGTTCGATCCGGAATGGACCCCTGCGTCGCCCGGCTCGCCTCGCACGGCGCTGGCCTTCGAGTGTGCTCGAGCGGTGGGCTGGGCGACGTCTGGCGTACGCCGGCGGGCGGGATCGCCTCATAGATCGCGTGGCAGCACTCATCGGCGAGGGACGCACCGTGGCGGAGG
>DATAJN010000094.1:0-10486 GCA_036262105.1 Ilumatobacteraceae bacterium | reverse complement strand
GCGGCGGCCGTCGTGTCCGCTGTCGTGCGCTCGTGCCCCGGTGTGACGGTGCTGGCCACGAGCCGCGAGCCGCTCGGCCTGCCGGGCGAATGCGTTCGAGTGCTCGAGCCGCTGGAGCTCGACGAGGCCATGCTGCTCTTCGCCAGTCGGGCGATGGATTCCGACGGCGGCTTCGTGCTCGACGACACCACACGACCTGCGGTCGCGGCGATCTGCTCCAACGTCGACCGCCTTCCCCTCGCCATCGAGCTGACGGCCGCGCGCACCCGAGCCTTCTCGCCCGTGCAGCTGGCCGACTTGCTACAGCACCGATTCGGAGTCGTCAGCACGAGCAGCAGTGGACGGCCGAAGCGCCAGCAGACGATGCAAGCCGCGGTGGATTGGAGCTTCGACCTGTTGTTCGACGAGGAGCGGACGCTGTTGGCCCGGCTGTCGGTGTTCTCCGGTGGCTTCACGCTCGATGCCGTGTCCGCGGTTTGTGCGGACGACGCGTTGCCGGCCGAAGACATCGACGTACTGCTGGCACGGCTCGTCGACAAGTCACTCGTGGCGACCGAGCGACGCTCAGGATCGACCGCCCGCTTCCGTCTGCTGAGGCCGGTTGCCGACTACGCCGCGGTCAGACTCGACCAGGCCGGCGACACAGCGATCATCCGAGCCCGACACCTGCGTTGGCTCGTCGACCTGACCGCGGGGCTCACGGCGGGCCTGCGCGGTCCTGCGAAGATCGCGTGGGCACACCGCGTCAACGCCGAGCTCGCCAACCTTGCTCAGGCCGCGCACTGGGGTCTCACGGGTGGCGATCCCGTCGATGCACTACAACTCGGCGTCAACATCGGTTGGTACGCGTTCCTGAGTGCGAACGTGCACGACGACGAACCAGTGATGTTGCAGCTGCTCGAGCGAGCCGGCGACGCACCGGTGGCGTTGCGATGCCGAGCCCTGATGTGGTCCGGGTTGCTGAGCATTGGACGGACGGCCCGCCGGACCTGGGCCCTGGACGCCATCGACGTGGCCCGAACTGCCGCCACTGGCGGAACCCCGTCGGCCGCGACCGCGCCGATCGCATCGGCCATCGACGGAGTCGGTCTCACCAACGAGGCGATCGCATTGGCGCGGTCCACCAACGACGCCGCGCTGCTTCTCGAGGCCCTGGCAATCGGATCGCTCCACTTCGCCGCGATCGGCAATCTTCCGGACGTTCTGCGGGCGATGAACGACAAGTCCCGTGCGCTTCTCGAGACCGCCGACGATCCCTGGTATGCGGCGATGATCAGTGCGCTCGATGGCCTGGCGGCCTACGTGGCCGGCGAGCTCGAGCTCTCGATGACAACCCTTCGACGTGCCATCGATGCCTTCAGGAAGCTCGGCGACGACGGCACGGCCGCGCTGTTCGAGATCAGCTTCAGCGAGGTGGCCGAGTTGCGCGGTGATATGTCGGGCGCAGCGGCGGCAATGGAACAAGCCCTCGACGTGGGCACGGAGGCCGGCTTCCGTTCGTCGACCGTTCTTCGCGCCGTGCTGTGCTGGCTGACGGGCCGCAACGGCGAGATCGAGCGGGCCGTCGAACTCGGGCGGGAGGTGGTGGCACTCGCCCACCAACCGTTCAACCCGGTGATTCGCGCACAGGCGCTCTTCGCGCTGGGTGTCGCGGAGACACATGCAGGGCTGCACGCGGACGCAGCCGTGCATCTCGGAGAAGCGCTCGTCGTCCACCAACAGGTCGGCATGGTCCGCGAGACCGCGATGGATCATCGACATCTCGGTCACCTCCGTCGCCAGCTCGGCGACGTTGACGAGGCGATCACTCATCAGCGGCGTGCCGTCGAGCTTGCCGTCGAGGTCGGCCTGCCGTGGACCGTCATGCTCGCGGCCCGCTCACTGGCGGAAGCGATCGTCGACCGCGATCCCGATCTGGCATGCCGCTTGCTCGGCAACGCAGAGTCGCTGAGCTCGATCTTCGGCTACCTCCCGACTGCTGATGAGCGCAAGCTGGTCGACGACACGCTGTCTGCGGCGACTGCGAAGATCGGCGCAGCAGCCGTTCGCCGAGCCACCAAAGAGGGCGCTCGAGTGCCCTACGCCGACCTGCCGACACTCGTAGCGGGCTGAGTCCCGTTGCGTTTGTGAGCTTGCGGCTAACGTCACCTGCCGAAGGGTTCACATGGGGAAGCCTCGCAACAACGACTCAGCAGCCGCACCGTCGCGCTCGCCGCAACACGCCGGCAGGGCCGTGTTGGCGATCGGTGCGCTTGGCGTGGTGTACGGCGACATCGGCACCAATCCACTCTTCGCGATGCGCGAAGCCTTCACGGCTCGGCACCGCGTCGCCCTCGACGTCGACAACACGATTGGCCTGCTGTCGTTGATGTTCTGGTCGCTCATCCTCGTCGTCACGGTCAAGTACCTCTCGACCGTGATGCGGGCCGACAATGACGGCGAAGGCGGAATCCTGGCACTGGCCGCCTTGGTGTCGGGGAAGGGCGACGCCACGAAGGGTCGCCGCTGGATGTTGGTGCTGATCGGCATCCTCGGCGCAGCGCTGCTGTACGGCGACGGCATGGTCACCCCTGCCATCTCGGTGCTTGCCGCCGTCGAGGGAACTGCGGTGGCGACGCCGAGCCTCGAGCACTACGTGGTGCCGATCGCCTGCATCATCCTGGTCGGGCTCTTCATCGTTCAGCACAAGGGAACAGCGGTCATCGGGCGCGTGTTCGGACCAATGATGATCGTGTGGTTCCTCACCATCGGACTCCTCGGAGCGAACCAGCTGCGGCGCGAGCCGCGGGTGTTGCGGGCGATCTGGCCCGGCTACGGAGTGCGGTTCTTCGTCGACAACGGGGTGAAGGGCTTCCTCGTGCTCGGGGCAGTCATCCTCGTGGTCGTCGGTGGCGAGGCGCTGTACGCCGACATGGGCCACTTCGGCCGACGCCCGATCTTGCTCGGATGGTACGCGCTGGTGCTGCCCTGCTTGATCCTGGTGTACTTCGGACAGGGTGCGTTACTGATCCGCGACCCGACTTCGATCGACAACCCGTTCTACCGAATGGCACCCCACGCGCTGCTCTACCCAGTGGTGCTGCTCGCCACGATTGCCACGATCATCGCCTCCCAAGCGCTGATCTCAGGGGCGTACTCGCTCACACATCAAGCCATCCAACTCGGCTACAGCCCGCGTGTTCACGTACGGCACACCTCGGAGTCACAGATCGGTCAGATCTATGTACCCGCCATCAACTGGATGTTGATGCTCGCGTGCCTCGGGCTGGTGGTGGGCTTTCGCCATTCGGCGAACCTCGCTGCCGCCTACGGGCTTGCCGTTTCCACGACGATGGTGATGACGACGATCTTGTTCAGCGTCGTGGCCCGACGCCAGTTCGGCTGGCCCAAACCGATCGTCGTCGGGCTGTGCACGATCTTTCTCGTGGTCGACACGGCGTTCTTCGGCGCGACTCTGTTCAAGATTCCCGACGGAGGCTGGTTCCCACTCATCGTCGGTGCGGTGATCTTCACGATCATGACCACGTGGCGCACGGGCCGGGGCATCGTCCGCACTCGCCTGCACAAACACATGCCTCCGCTCGCCCAGTTCATCAAGAGCCTCTCGACGGGTTCGGTGAAGCGCACCGACGGTGCCGGTGCTTATCTCTTCAGCGGGGTTGGGGTCACACCACCTGCTCTCATCGCCAGCCTTCACCACCACGAGGCGCTGCACGACACGGTTCTGATCGTCTGCGTCGTCGTCGAGCCTCGGCCACGAGTTCCCACCATGCGATGCGCAGTTGTCACCGACCTTGGTTTGGGCTTCCACCAAGTCGTGCTGCACTTCGGATACATGCAGCAGCCGGACGTGCCCAAGGCTTTGGCGCAACGTGTGGCGGCAGGGCTGGGCATCGATCTCTCCACGATGAGCTACTTCCTCGGAAGCGAGCGGATCTCGGTCACGAGGAGACCGGGAATGGCGATGTGGCGCGAACACCTGTTTGCATTCATGTCGCGCAACGCAACCGGCACGATCGACCTGTTTCGCCTGCCGATCGACCAGACTCTGCAGGTGGGCGTCGGCGTCGAGTTGTGACCACCGCACCGTGACTGCGTCATCCGATATCTCGCCGCCGCAGCCCGATCACGCCTGCCCAGTAGAGGCTCAACGCCAAGACGCCGAGGATCACGAGCGGCACTGCCTTGAACGGTGCCGCCGGCACCAGTGGCACCTGATCGAACGGCGACACGTCCATCAACCAGCCCGGCAAACCGAGCAACCCGCCGAGCAACCCGATGATGAAGCACACCGCCAGGAAGACCCACGCGGCGATGACGAGTCGGGGCAGCAATCCAATCAGCGCGAACGTGATGCCGACCATCAACCACATCGCCGGAACGTAGGCGAGTGCGTCGGCCAACAGGCCCGGGACGACGCCGACACCACCGCCGACGAGTCCATAGCTCAGGCCTACGGCAAGCCCGGCGAGCGTGAGCAGAACGACACACCCGCCGCAGGCGACCAGTAGGTGGCTCATCGCCCATCGCCGGCGAGAGACAGGAGTAGCCAACAACGGCTCGGCGTGCAGCAGGGTCTCTTCGCTCCGCAGCCGAAGCGTGGACTGGATGGCGAACCCGGCGCCGAGCAGCGCCAATATGCGCAGCGACGTGGCGAGGTAGGACTGCGTGAGGCTGGCACCTCCAGCGGTGAACATGTCGGCCAGCGTCTTGTTGTTGCGTACGAAATCATCGATGCTGTCGGCGATCGAGCCGTAGGCGACCGCAGTGAGGAGCACGCCCAAGCTCCAGCCGACAAGGCTGCCGCGCTGAAGGCGCACGGCCAGCCCGAGCGGGCGGCCGAGGCTGGGCGAGGCTGTACGCCGACCAGGTCGCGGCTGCACCAGACCGGCGCCGAGATCTCTGCGGGAGGCGAACGCGCCTGCCACCGCCAGCAGACATGCCATTGCTGCGATCGTCGTGAGGAATGGCCACCAACGCTCACCGGCGAACGGCCTTGTCTTCTGCACCCAGCCGATCGGCGAGAACCACGACACGGTGCCATCGCCGATGTCGCCGATGGCGCGCACGACGAACGAGGCGCCGAGCACCGAACCGGCGATGCCGTACACGACGCGAGTGTTCTCACTGATCTGTGCTGCAACGAGTGCGAGGCACATGAAGACCAGGCCGAGCATTGTGAACGACACCCCGAACGTGAACGATCCAGCCGCAGGCTGCTTCAGCGCGAGCAAGGTCAGTGTGACCAACGCGCCGACGGCGACGTTCATCGCCGCAACGGTCAGGGACGCCGCGACGGTTGGAGCGGAACTGCCGACCGGAAGCGAGCGGATCAGCTCGAGCCGCCCGGTCTCCTCCTCGCCACGGGTGAGCCGCCCGACCATCAGCAGGCTCATCAGCGCAACCATCACGAGTCCGATCGCCCCGGCCTGGAAGGCCACTTCACCGCCGACGGTGTCGAGACCTTGGGCCGGGCCGTTGAAGGCGATCGCCGCGGCATTCCCGTTCGACGCTAGTGCGGCTTGATCGAGATCGGCCTGCGTCGGATACAGACCTTTCACGCTTGCCGCGGTGACCGCCACAAGCGCTGCGATCGAGGCGACCCAGACCACGATGCGCACCCGGTCGCGGTGGGCGATGAAGCGGGTGAGAACTGCGGTACCGGTCAGATCGGTGGCCGCTGAGGTCACTGCCGATCGCCGCGATCGCCGTGGGCCAGGGCCCGCTCCCTGGCCAGCTCGTCGCCATAGTGGCGGAGGAACAGCTCTTCGAGGGTGGGCGGATGGCTGACCAGGCTGCGTATTCCCAACTCACCGAGGCGGCGCACTGCGGTGTCGAGATGGTCGTTGTCGACGTCGAAGCGAACGTGATTGCCGTTGATCTCGAGCCCGTGGACACCAGCGAGGTCGACCAGGCCTTGTGCCGCATGTGTGGTCTCGGCAGTGATCGACGTCCGCGTCAGGTGGCGGAGCTCGCTCAGCGTTCCGGTCTGTTGCGTACGGCCGGCGCGGATGATCGTCACCCGGTCGCACAGTGCCTCGACCTCCGCCAGGATGTGGCTGGACAACAGAACCGTTCGGCCTTGCGCCTTGATCTCGTTGATGCAGTCCTGGAAGACGGACTCCATCAATGGATCGAGGCCCGATGTCGGTTCGTCGAGGATCAGCAGTTCGGCAGTCGATGCGAGTGCAGCAACCAACCCGACCTTCTGCCGGTTTCCCTTTGAATACGTGCGCGCCCGCTTGGTCGGATCGAGCTCGAAGCGTTCGATCAGCTCGTCACGACGTCGCTGGTCGAGATCGCCGCGCAATCGAGCGAACAGATCGATCACCTCGCCCCCGCTCAGCTTGGGCCACAGGCTGACGTCGCCGGGCACGTAGGCAAGGCGGCGGTGCAGTTCGACGGCGTCGCGCCACGGATCGCCACCCAGCAAGGCAACCTCGCCGGCATCGGCGCGGATCAGCCCGAGCAGCACGCGGATCGTCGTGGTCTTGCCTGCACCGTTCGGACCGAGGAATCCATGGACCTCTCCCGTCTCGACCGTGAGATCGAGCCCGTCGAGAGCACGTGTCGGTCCGAACGTCTTGACGAGCCCTGACACAAAGATGGCGGGGGTCACATGGCATTGTCCCACGCCGGCCCGCATCCGAACCGGTCGATGATCAAAACGGACAACCGGCAGTGACGTTGGACCCTGTTCACAGCAACCGAGAGCGTTGAGGCTCGACTTATGAGATCCGTTGCTTTGTCGCATGTGGTTATCCATGGGCACAGCGTGAGCTATCGACGGCGAGGCGAGGGCGAGACGGTGCTCTTGCTCCACGGCCTGGCCGGCAGCTCGCGCACTTGGCGTGCCGTGATGCCCGAACTCGCGCTGACCCACGACGTGATCGCCCCCGACCTGCTGGGTCACGGAGAATCGGCCAAGCCGATGGGCGACTACTCGCTGGGGGCGTTCGCCAGCGGGCTCCGCGACTTCCTCGCCGCTCTCGACGTGCCTCGGGCGACGATCGTCGGGCATTCCTTCGGCGGCGGCGTCGCCATGCAACTGGCATACCAACACCCCGAGCTGTGCGACCGCCTGGTACTGGTGGACAGCGGAGGGCTTGGCCGCGAAGTGAGCTGGCTCCTTCGGTTGCCCACCCTTCCCGGGGCCGAGCAGCTGATGCCACTGATCTTTCCGCGGGCGATGGCAGATCGCGGTGAGGACATCGGCCGTGCGTTCCATCGCATCGGCTTGCGCTCGACTCACCTCGCCGAACTCTGGCGCGCGTACGTGTCGCTGGCCGGCGCCGAGAACCGCAAAGCTTTCGTCCGAACGATCCGAGGCGTGATCGAGCCAGGCGGGCAGACGATCAATGCCCTCGATCGCCTCTACCTCGCCCAGCACCTACCGACGCTGATCGTGTGGGGCGACCGCGACGTGATCATCCCCGTGAGGCACGCGTCCGTCGCCCACGAGGCAATCCGCGGTAGCCGCCTCGAAATCCTCGAAGGTGTCGGGCACTTCCCACACCTCGAAGCACCTGAAAAGTTCCTGTCGGTGCTGACAGACTTCCTCGACTCGACGACGGCCGGATCGAGATCACCGGTTCGCCTGCACGATCTGCTGCGATCGCACCGGCGAGTGGGCTAACCGCCCAATCGCCGATACCGGCCGCTCCGCGTCAACGCGACCATCACCTGCAGATCGCCCGGGGAGTTAACGTCGACCTCCGATGAGCCGATCGCGGCGAGCGCGCCCCGATCGTCGCCTCGTTGAGTGGGAGGTGACCCGACGTGCCAAACCATGAACCTCAATCACTGGGTCAGGATGCCCTGCTGAAGGTGCTGCTGGTCGGCCCGACGAGCGCGCCGTGGGCAACGATCGAGGCCGGGGTCGAAGCCGATCTGGCCAGGCTCGCCCGACCAGGTGTGGAACTCACGTACCGATGCACTGGCGCGGGCCCCGTGGCGATTCACAGCGACGAAGATGCGGAATCAGCCGCGCCATTCGTCGTGCAGGCGATCGTCGCTGCCGGGGCTGAGGGCTTCGATGCCGTCATCGTCGACTGCACGGCCGATCCCGGAGTCGTCGCCGCCCGAGAACTGGTGCGGATACCGGTGGTCGGTGCCGGCGAGGCGTTGCAGTCGGCGATCGTCTCGGCGCCTCGACCGCTGTGCCGGCTCACCGGCGATGAGCTCCGCAATGGCGACGCCGCGTCGCTGGCGAACAGGCTGCGTGGCGCAGCAACCGTTGCGCTTGGTGGAACAGGCTTCGCGCACCTCATCGAGATGCTCAGAGCGGCCGACCCGGAACTGGTTGTTCTCGATCCGCTCGCTGTTGCACTCGACGAGTGCGTCGCCCGCTTGTCGCAGCCGTGACCGCGCGTCGATCGATCGGTGCTGTGTGATTGCCGTGGATGCGACCCTATAGTTTCCTGCGGAGGTGGCTTCACTTGGCCCTCGTGTGGATCTTGTTGTGTGTTCTGCTCGTAGGGGTAGAGCTGCATCACATGGCCTTCTTCGCCATCTTCGGCGCAGCCGGTTCTGCCGCGGCAGCCGTGGTGGCGGGCATTGCCCCCGGTGCCGTAGTCCTGCAGATCGGTGTTGCCGTCGGTGCCTCGGCAGCGGGCCTGGTCCTCGTGCGCCCGCACGTCAGCCAGGCGTTCGCCCGACGCGGACCCGGTACTGCCATCCGCGGAGTGCATGGTGGCCTGATCGGCGCCAGGGGCCTCACCATCGACGAGGTCCGCCTCGATCCCAGCGGCCACGTCCGCCTTCTGGGTGAGACGTGGATGGCAGTCACCTCAGATGGATCTTCGATTCCGCCGTCGACAGCCGTGATCGTCACGAGTGTCGTCGGCACAACCCTCACGGTGCGAGCCGCTGAAGAATATTGGGAGCTGACATGATCGCCCTAGGAAACCTCACGATCGGCGCGCTAGCCGTCGCCGCAATCGTCCTCATCACCTTGCTGTTCACGTTGCGCAAGATGGTCAACATCGTGCAGCAAGGCGAGGTCGGCGTCGTCAAGCGGCTCGGCGAGTATCGCAAGACCCATGAACCCGGTCTCGTGATCGTCGCCCCCTTCATCGATGGGCTGCAGCGCGTCGACATGCGCGAGATCCCGGTTCCCGGCGACCGGCAAGAGGTGATCACCAGAGACAACGTGGTCGTCACGGTCAATGCGACGATCTTCACCCAGATCGTCGATGCCAAACAGGCGCTGTTCAGCGTTGCCAACTTCGGGATTGCCATCGATGCACTTGCCCGAACCGCGTTGCGGTCGGTCATCGGCACGCTCTCCCTCGACGAGGCCTTGTCGGAACGCGAGCGGATCAACACCGACGTGCAGTCACAGATGGAAGCCGTCACCGACAAGTGGGGCATCCGCATCGCTCGTATCGAGATCGTCGAGATCACCCCGCCCCCGAAGATCCTCGAGGCACTCGCTCTGCAGAAGCAGGCCGATCAGGAGAAGCGAGCGAAGATCCTGCAGTCCGAGGGAAACCAGCAGTCGGCCATCAACATCGCCGACGGCGCCGCCAAGGCTGCAATCCGCGCCGCCGAGGGCGAGCGCCAAGCAGCCATCCTGCGCGCCGAAGGCAACCGGCAGGCCTTCATCCTCGAGGCCGAGGGCCGTGCCCAAGCGATTGCCAGCGTGTACAACGCCATCCGCACGGCGAACCCCGACCCATCCCTCATCGCGATCCTGCAGCTCGACACCCTCGCCAAGTTCGCCGAGAGCGAGAACACCAAGATCGTCGTGCCATTCGAGAGTGCGGCGCTGCTCGGTGCAGCACAGGCTCTGCGCTCCGTCCTCGACGGAGTTCCGACGACATCCGCTTAGGCGCGACGTTCCCCGAGCTTCGGCGCCAGCACGTCGGCTCGGCCGTAGTGACCGGCGACATCGAAGTAGCGCTTGGCGTGCAACGCCTCGCGGAGATCGCAATCTGCGACGACGGTTCCTTCCGAGTCGTACAGCGGTCCGGCGATCACCTCGCCGCCAGGCGACACGATGCACGCGCCTCCGCGCCCGAAGACGTCGACCCCCTCGGGTAGGGGGAGCGGGAAGTCGGTGGGGAAAGCCGCCGCTGGGATGAACTGCGGGGCACTGACCACAAATGCCCCCGCCTCGATCGCGATGTGGCGCATCGATGCGATCCAGCTGTCGCTGTCGTCGGCCGTCGGCGCCAACCAGATCTGCGGACCGCCCTGATAGATCGCCCATCGGGCCAGTGGCATGCGGTTCTCCCAACAGATGAGGCCGCCCACCCTGGCGACACCGGGGAGGTCGGTCACCCCGAGATCGTTGCCGGCGCCGACGCCGTGGAAGACGCGCTCGTGCATGGTCGGCATGAGCTTGCGATGCCGGTGAAGCACGCCCTCCGCTCCGATCACCAGCAGCGTGTTGTAGAGCGAGCCCGGACGGTTGTCCTCGCGTTCGTTGACGCCGATGGCGAGATACACGCCGCGCTCGGCGCAAGCCTTGACGAGTCGATCG
>DATAJN010000093.1:0-4994 GCA_036262105.1 Ilumatobacteraceae bacterium | reverse complement strand
CATTCCCGCCGCACCGCGTACGACGGCGCCCGACTCGATGACTCCACCACCCAGACCCGTACCGACGATCGCCGACACGGAAGATCTTCGAATGGCGTCGTGTCCATGGTGCGCGTAGTGGGCGTACAACGCGGCTGCGTTGCCGTCGTTGCTGTACACGACGGGAATGCCGAGGCTGGCTTCGAGTGCGCCGCGGATGTCGAATCCCCACCACTCCGGCAACGCGAAGTTGGTCGCTCCTTTGGACGAGATCACTCCGTCAGCCGACGCCGGCCCGGGTGTGTCGAGACCGACCACGCGCACCTCGGAAGGGTCGATTCCAGTGATCTGCAAGCCCCGTTCGAACGCATCGCTGAGCGCCACGAGGGCCGCCTCGGTGCCTTCGGTGACTCTGCTGGGCACTTCGACCATGCGATCGATCAAGAACTCTCCGGCGTTGTCGAGCACCGTGACGTTGTTCTTCGTACCGCCGTTGTCGATGCCGACGATCACGGACCCCAAATCGCGCATGTTCCTCCGTTCGACTTGGAATGATAGACACCGACGGATTCCGGTGGTTCGGTGCGATGGCACGCTCGAGGGTTGAACATGGCAAGGTCTCGGAGATGATCGCTCGGTTGCGTGGTCGTCAGGAGTGGCAGTTCTTCCGCGCCCTTCGGCGTGCGGCCCCGGCCTACGCCGTCGGCTGGTGGGTGCTGGTGGTGATGCGCGGCATGCTTCCGGCCGTCACATCGGTTGCCTTCGGCTGGCTGGTCAGCGCGATCACGCGCCACACCTCGATGACCGGCCCACTGGTGATGGTGGGCGTGTCGTTCAGCTTGCTGCTCATCTCGCAACCCCTTCACCAGGTCGTGTCCGCGAACCTCGGCGGGCGAATGGCCGCGCACCTCTACGACCGCCTGATCTCGATCTGCGTCGCGCCGGCGGGGATCGCCCACCTCGAGCGCGCCGAGCTCACGACCGACCTCACGATGGCGCGCGACTTCGACCTGGGCATGATGGGCCCGCCACTCGACATCTCGATGGACTTCATCGCCGGCGGTCTCGTCGACCTCGTGGTCGGCGTCAGCGCGGCGATCCTTCTTGCGGCCTTTCACTGGTGGGTCGCCCTCTTGATGGTGCTCGCCTGGTTGTCGACCCATTGGCTGCTTCGTGAGAGCGGTGTTTGGAAGGACCGCAACACGGATGAGGTGCGCAAGGCTCAACGCCATGCCGAGTACTCGTATCGGCTCGCAGTCGACTCGGCCCCCGCCAAGGAGCTGCGTTTCTTCGGATTGGCCGGCTGGGTGACCGATCGCTTCGTCTCCACACGACGTCGCCTCTACGACCTGCAGTACCAGGCAACACGGCTGCGCGAGAAGTCGGTGATGTCGTGCCTGGCGATCGTCCTGGCCGCGAACGTCGTGGTCTTCTGGCTGCTGGCCGACGGTGCCGCAAACTCGACGATCACGACCGCGCGGGTGGTCGTGTTCGTGCAGGCGGCGATCGGCGTCTCCTCGATCGCCTTCGGTGGGTTGAACTGGGCGATGGACGGTGCGGCTGCGCCCGTAGCAGCACTGGCGCGTGTCGAGGCGGCGGTAGGCGCCGGCACCTTGGCCGAGGGGACGGTGGTTCCGGCGTCGGGGCCGAAGGAGATCCGATTCCGCAACGTCTCGTTCTCGTATGGCGACGGCGGACGTCCGGTTCTCGACGGCTTCGACCTCACGATTCCTGCCGGAACGTCGATGGCCATCGTCGGCCAGAACGGCGCCGGCAAGACGACGCTGGCCAAGCTGTTGTGCCGGCTGTACGACACGACGTCGGGTTCGATCGAGATCGATGGGCAGCCCCTCGACTCATTGGAGCTCGCGGCCTGGCGATCGACGGTTGCCGCCGTGTTTCAGGATTTCATCCACTTCGAACTGCCGCTGCGCAACAACGTCGCCCCAACGGGCGCACCGGATGAAGTGATCCGCGCCGCGCTGGCCGAGGCCGGCGGGTCGGAACTGGCCGACGGCAATCTCGACACCATCCTGTCCAAGGCGTATCCGGGCGGTACCGATCTGTCGGGTGGGCAATGGCAGCGCATCGCGCTCGCTCGCGCTCTGTGCGCCGTGCAGCAAGGCGCTGGTGTGGTGCTGCTCGACGAGCCGACCGCCCAACTCGACGTGCGCGGCGAGGCCGAGATCTTCGAGCGAGTGCTCGAGGCCACTCGGCAATGCACCACGATCCTGATCTCGCACCGATTCTCCACCGTGCGGTTGGCCGATCGGATCTGCGTGATCGAAGACGGCAAGGCCGTCGAGATCGGCAGTCACGACGAGTTGATGGCGCTGAGCGGGCGGTATCGCACGATGTTCGATTTGCAGGCCTCTCGTTTCACCGATCAGGCCGAACCCGAGTACGACGAGCACGGCGAGGAGGTGAAGTATGAGACACTCCGGTGATCGGCAGGACCTGCCTCCCGCCATGCGATCGTTGTGGCGTACGTTCAGCCTCGGCTACCGGGCGGAGCCGCGTTTGTTGGGGTTGTCACTCGGTCTTGCGCTGCTGATGATGCTGCCCGACGCCTTGCTGGCGCTGTGGCTCAAGTTCCTGGTCGACGGCGTGCTTCACGGCAACCGCGGCGAGGTGATCACGGCCGGCATCGGCCTGGCCGTTTCGGTCACCGCGACGTGGTACCTGTCGTTGCTCTCGCAACGCGTACAACGCCGCTTTCGGGATCGCGTAGCGATCGCGCTCGAATCGCATGTCGCTCACCTGCAGGCGTCGGTTCCCACCATCGAACACCACGAGAGACCGGAGTACCTCGATCGCCTGGCAATGTTGCGCGATCAGGTCTTTGCCCTCGATCACATGTTCATGTCGCTGTTCTCCACGCTCGGCTGGCTGTTCCGCTTGGCGATCACCGCGATCCTGCTGGCGTCGATCCATCCACTGCTCGTCCTGTTGATGCTGTTCGCTCTCCCGGCGTTCTGGATGTCGACGTGGCGGCCCGCTGTCGAGCGGCGCGTGGAGGAGTCGGTCATCGCCAACACTCGGTTGGCGCGCCACCTCTTCGTGCTCGGCACGACTGCACCGCCGGCGAAGGAGGTGCGCGTCACGAACACGGGCGACTGGCTGATCGCTGAGCGTCGCGCCGCATGGGAACGTTGGTACGCACCGGTTTCGAGGGTCCGTTGGAAGACCGCGGCGTGGCAGACAGCGGCGTGGGCGATGTTTGCCGGGGCGTATGTCGCAGCCGTCGTGTACGTGGCAACGGGTCTCGACCGCGGGGTTGGAGACGTGGTGCTGGTGCTCGCCGCCGGAACGCGGCTGGCTCGCTACGTGGGCGCGACTGCCGGCGAATTGGGCTTCCTCCGCGGCTTCTGGCTCGACTCGTCGCGCCGCCTGACATGGCTGGAGGACTATGCCGCGGGCATCGATTCATCGGCCTCCGAGGTCGCGCCGGCCCGCCTCACCGATGGCATCACGTTCGATCACCTTTCCTTCCGATACCCGGGCACCGATCGTCTGGTCCTCGATGACGTCACGCTGCGTCTGCCCGCTGGCGCGGTGGTAGCCATCGTCGGCGAGAACGGTGCGGGCAAGTCGACGCTCGTCAAGTTGCTGGCGCGCATGTACTCGCCAACGTCTGGGCGGATCACCGTCGATGGCATCGACCTTGCGCACATCGCCACCGACGACTGGCGACAGTGCCTCGCCGGTGCGTTCCAGGATTTCTACCGCTTCGAGTTGCACGCTCAGCAAACCGTGGGTGTCGGCGATCTACCGCGCGTCGAGGATCGTCCGGCCACGCAGAGCGCCGTGGATCGTGCCGGCGCTCACGACGTGATCGACCGCCTCGCCTACGGATTGGAAACGCAGCTCGGCCCGTCGTGGGACGAGGGTGCCGAAGTCAGCTTCGGTCAGTGGCAGAAGCTGGCACTGGCCCGCGGGTTCATGCGCGACGCGCCGTTGTTGTTGATCCTCGACGAGCCCACCGCTGCACTCGACGCTGAGACCGAGCACGCCTTGTTCGAACGGTTCGCGGAGGCCGCCCGGGCACACGTCGACACGGGTCGTGTCACGGTGCTCGTGTCGCATCGCTTCTCCACCGTGCGCATGGCCGACTTGATCGTGGTGATGGACGGGGCTCACGTCGTCGAGTTCGGCAGTCACGAGGCGCTGATGGCGCGCAACGGTCAGTACGCCGAACTGTTCCGCATACAGGCCGCCGCCTATTCCTGAACGGCGTCGACTGCTATCCGGTGCATCCTTGGGCAGAACCAACATGCCAGAGGCCGGTCAGATCGCCGGCGCCGTAGCTGACAGGCCCGCCGGGCGTCGCCGTGGCGTTCATGATCTGCGTTGGGTCGTTGACGTGACCGAGGCCGACGGCGTGGCCGAGCTCGTGGAGCAGAACCGGGCCGGCACCGGTGCTCGACCACTCCGGTTGGGCGGCAACGTCGGCCATGTCGATCACGACCGCCGCCTTGATGATCACCGATGAGTACGAGATGTCGGTTCTGCCGACGATCGATCCCGGAACGAGGTCGGTGTGCGCCGCGTCCGACAGGGCGATCACGATGTCGCCGTTGACGGTCGAACCCTGCGTGGGGTTGGCCGCAGTCGGTATGTAGGTGGTGTCACCTGCAGGAGCGAAAACGAGCCCTGTTGCGGCTGCCAGGCGGCCCACCGCCTCGGTGATCACTGCCCTCGAGCTCGGGTTGTATCCGCCCAGGTTCACCAGGTACCGGATCGGTTGGCACGGGTTCCATCGCAGCGGGTTGCCCTGCACGATCGACGAGAACGCAAATGGCTGAGCTGTCGGCGGCCCGCTCTGAGTCGACAGCGGAACGGGAGGCGGCAACACGGTGGGTAGTTCGGTGCCCGTGTACCAACCGGCGATGTCGGCAACCATGTGTGCGCCGGACTGCGTGTAGAAGCTGAAACCCGCGGTGCTCACCGGGGCGATCACGTGGTTGGCGATCGTCTGACCGGGGTGCGTCGCGTTGAGGCTCGAGGCCATCGGT
>DATAJN010000092.1:0-7701 GCA_036262105.1 Ilumatobacteraceae bacterium | reverse complement strand
ACCCCTTCTTCGTGAGCACCTCCAATCGCCAGTGGTGGGCCTCGGCGATCTGTTGCAGCGCTGGGAACCATTGCGCCGCGTGGGAATCACCGAACAGCACGACGTCGGTTGCCCACGCCGGATCGCCATACACGCAGGGCTCAGGCGTGCTCTGTCCATCAGACAGCATGCACCCGTCGCGATAAATGGAGGGCTTGTCGGCAGCGGCCGCCGAGAGGGTGGGGCGCAAGTTGGCCGGGACGTCGTGGATGAGGACTGATTGAGCCAGTGCCACGTCATTGGCGGCAACGATGTCCGCCACCGTCGCGATGGCGTCCTCGGCGGGGGAAGAGACGGTGGTTGCAGTGACAGTGGGCGACGTCGACGGGTCGGGTGAGAACCCCGGCGTCGCGCTCGATGGCACCGGAGCGCTCGTGGTCACCGGCGATGTGATCTGAGGCGCCGTCGTCGCCGGCGATGCGGCAGTGCTCGTTCGGGTCTTCGGCACCACGATGGCGGCTGGAGCTGCGATCCTGCCCGAGTCGAGGCGCTGCGGGATGCCGATCGACACAGCGGCTGTCGCCAGTGCGAACGCGATGAGGCCTGCCCCCAGGATCAGGCCGCGTCTCGGCCGCAACGCCAGCCAGGGCGAATGACGGACGGGGTTCTCCAGCGCTCGGTAGGTGAGCGCGGCGATCACGACCGAACCACACAGAACCAGGCATCGCTGCCACGCAACGAGCGGACCGGCCGCGGCCGCGAGCAGGACGAGTGCCGGCCAGTGCCACAAGTAGATCCCGTACGAGCGGCGGCCGATCCAAACGAGCGGAGGACTCGACAACAATCGCTGAGGACCGTGGCTGGTGGCGCCCATGCCGCCCAGCACCATTGCAACCGTTCCCGCCACAGGCCACAGTGCGATCCAGCCCGGAAAGTCCGGCCGTTCACCGAGGAGCAGCGCTGCGGAACAGACCGCTCCCACTCCAACCCAGCCGAGCGCGGCCCGGCAGGCGCTCGGGATCCCGGTGGCGACACGATGACCCACGATCGCAACCGCGGCGCCGCTGAGCAGTTCCCAGGCACGAGTCGGGAGGAGGTAGAACGCCCACGGTCCATGATGTTTGGTGACGAGGATCGACGCGACGAAGGATGCGACCCACAAAGCGCCGATCGCGGTCAGAAGCACGGCTGTTCGTCGCCGGCGCAGACGTCTGAAGGCGAGCAGCAGCAGCGGCCAGACGAGATAGAACTGCTCCTCGACAGCGAGTGACCAGAAGTGGAGCAGCGGAGAGGGAGCCAACTGCGAGGTGAAGTAGTCGCTCGCCCGACGGGCGAACACGATGTTGACGACGAAGGCTCCGGCGGCGACGGCATCACGCGCCAGTGAACGCTGGGCGAGCGGGTCGAGCACGAACCGTCCGGCGACGATCGTTGCCATGATCACCAGGACCGAGGCGGGGAGTAGCCGACGCGCCCGCCGCGCCCAGAATCCCGGCAGCGAACGCGCCCCGTCGCCGAAGTCGCGCAGCAGCACGCCCGTGATCAAGAAGCCGGACACGACGAAGAACACGTCGACGCCGACGTAGCCTCCGCCGAACGGCCCGAGCGCGGCGTGGTAGAGCAGCACGAAAACCACGGCGATCGCCCGCATACCTTCGATGTCGGCGCGGAACCTGGCCGGGTGAGCCGCCGCGTCGCGAACACGAGGTGTCACCCGCAGCACCCTATTCCCAGCTGCGCCGACTCACTGTGGCACCAACGAGGTCAGATGATCTTCGTGTGGGTGACCTGGGGGTCGAGCGGCGGGAACTGCGGATTGATGTCTCGCAACGTGCCGAGGAGGATCTTGGCCACGGCGAGGTTTCGAACCCAGTTGTGATCGGCGGGCACCACGTACCAAGGGGCATGCTCGGTCGACGTCTTGGTGATCGCATCCTCATAGGCCTTGCGAAACTTCGGCCAGAGCTTTCGGTCGTCGAGGTCGCCCTCACGAAACTTCCAACCCTTCGTCGGATCATCGAGGCGGTCCTGGAAGCGACGCGCTTGTTCGGCCTTCGACACGTTCAGGAAGCACTTGACGATGTGGGTGCCCTCGTCGTGCATCATCCGTTCGAACTCGCAGATGTGCCGGAAGCGTTTGCTCCAGACCGACCGCGGCACCAAACCCTTGACTCGCACGACCAGCACCTCTTCGTAGTGGCTGCGATTGAACACGCCGATGTCGCCGGCGGCCGGACACTGCTGGTGCACGCGCCACAAGTAGTCGTGCTGCGTCTCGTGACCGACGGGAACCTTGAAACTCGTGACTTCGACGCCTGCCGGATTGAGTCCCGACAGGATCGAGCGGATCGTGCCGTCCTTGCCCGCTGCATCCATCGCCTGCAGGACCAGCAACACGCTGCTATTGCTCTCCGCGGCGAGGCGTTGTTGCATCTCGTCGAGCTTGAGCTTGTCGTGCTCCAACTCGGCGATTGCACCGTCCTTGTGCCAACCGAGGGTGTCGCCCGGATCGTAATCGTTCAATCGGAACGACCTCGGACGTGTCACCCGCAGTGCGTCGATTCGGTTGCTGGCCATGAGCTGCGACGGTAGTTCAGTCGGTGAGGAACGGACAGTGCCCGCTAAGGTGCCGTGGTCGACGTGTGATGGACGTCACATCGCGTAAGAATCTCGCGACGACAGGCAACGACCGAATCCAGAGGGGGAAATGGTGCGAAACAGGCAACGATCGAGAAACCGGATCATTGTGGCAGCAGTGTTGAGTCTCGGCCTGATTGCCGCTTCGTGCGGCAAGAAAAACGACAGTGGCACGATTGCCACCAATGCGACGATCGGCGAGACCGCCACCAGCGCGGCAACCACCGAGGAAACGATCGCCGTCGACACCAGCGTGGGCGACACAACACCCGCCACCAATCCCGCTACCACTACCCCAGCACCAAAGCCCGTGCCCGGTGGCGAGATCACCGTCAGCGGTGAGGCCGAGGTCGGCAACGCCTGGGTACCCGCGGCGATGCAATGCGACGAGTACTGCCATGAGCGAGCGCGAACCTTCTTCGAGCCGATTGCTCAGTTCGGTGTCGACAACAAGGTCCACCCGTACCTCGCCGAAAGCATCACGCCGAACGCCGACGCGACACAATGGACGATCAAGGTTCGACCCGGGATCTCCTTCACCGATGGCACACCGCTCAACGCTGACGCGATGATCGAGAACCTCCAACGTACGGGCACCTACATCCTGATCGCTGCGCAAGTGGCAGACCTCGCCAAGATCGACGACCCAGGCGGTGCGACCAACCAAGATGGGTCGGCGAAGCAGGTCCTGAAGATCGAGAAGGGCGACGACATGACCTTCACCATCTTCACCGGTGAAGGTGGCGATGCCTCCAAGCCGCTGCCGTGGCCCGGTTTCGATGTCGTGCTCACGAGCCAGTTCGGGCTCATGGCTTCGCCGACGTGGTTGAAGGCGGTCGACACGGATCCGACGAAGGCAACACAACCAGTCGGAACCGGTCCCTTCATCGTTCAGAGCTACGCACCCCACGACGCCCTCGTCGTGACGCGCAACCCCAGCTACTGGCGCAAAGACAAAGACGGCGTGCAACTGCCGTACCTCGACAAGATCACCTTCAAGGTGATCGAGGACGCCAAGACGGCCGAAGGCGCACTGCGCAGCGGAGACATCGACATCTTCTCCGAGTCCAGCGGCACTATCATCTCCGACTTCGAAGGCGATCCCGAGTTCCCGACGCTGTTGCAGAAGGAGTTCGGCGAATCCAACTACTTCATCATCGACCTCGACAAGCCCGGCCCCTATCAAGACGCAAGGGTTCGCTGCGCTCTGTCGATGGCGATCGATCGCCAGGAGCTCATCGACCTCACTCAGGGCGGGATCTTGCAGGTCGCCAACGGCCTGTTCTCGCCGGGCCAAGAGGGCTACCTCGACGACAATGGCTTCTCGCCCGACCAAGACATCGAAGGTGCCAAGGCGCTGATCGCTGACTACCAGAAGGACCACCCCGGGCAGATTCAGGTGACCTACGGCCACACCGCGGATCGCATCAACGCTCAGCGGGCCGAACTGATCAAGGGGTACTGGGCGGCCATCGGAGTCGACACGACGATCGAGGTCATCCCGCAGGAGACGTTCATCACCAACATGTTGCTCGGGGCGCCGAACTTCTTCATCTACGACATCCGGCTGCACTCCGGCATCAAGATCGACCAGAACAACTTTTGGTGGAACAGCCGGTCGGCCACGAAGGACGGCGAGGGCATCGCCCTCAACTTCGCCCGGATCCGTGATCCGATCGTCGACTCGAACCTCGCCATCGCCAGGTCGGACCCGGATCCCGCCAAGCGTCAGGCCGCCGCAGAGGCGGTCAACCGGCAGATGGCCAAGGAGTGCTACCAGATCCCGTACTCACACACCCTCTGGGGCACCATGCACAAGACGGCAATTCAGGGACTGGGAGAAGCAACTCTTCCAGACGGCACCGTCGCACGCGACGGGACCGACTTCGGGGGCTGGTTCTCGACCAGCTCGCTGTGGCTCGACAAGGGCTAGTCAACACGATTGCCGGCGGGCCGCGCAGCTCAGTCTGAGCTGCCCACCGGCACATCACATTCTTCTTCCGAGGTTCGCGTGCGCTACTTCTTACAACGGTTGTTGCAGTTCGCCATCGTCTTCTTCCTCGTCACCTTTGGCGTCATGGTCTTCATGCGCATCGGAATGAACAAGCCGGGCGACCCGGCTCGCACCATGCTGGGTGGGCTGGTCCCCGACGACAAGGCCGCCGCGGTCAACAAGCAGTACCACCTCAACGACAACTTGTTCTCTCAGTACTTCTTCTGGCTGACCAAGATGTTCCGCGGCGACTTCGGCATCAGTGTTCAGCAGAACGTCACGGTGGCCAACTACATGAAGGGACGAGTCCTCGTCACGTTCTTCCTCGGCTTCTACTCGCTGCTGTGGGCGCTGATCATCGCTGTCCCGGTGGCCGTGTATCAGGCCTATCGACGCGATTCGAACTTCGATCGTGCCGGAAACCTGTTCTCGTTCCTGTTCGTCTCCTTGCCCGCTCTGGTCTTGGCGCCGTTCATCATCCAGCTCTTCGTCATCCGGCTCGGGTGGTTCCCGCGGATCAGCGAGAAGGTGATGCCCTGGCAGGATCTCGGCGCGCACTTCAAGAACTTCTTCCTGCCGGTCCTGGTGCTCACCCTGCCGCTCGCGGCGATCTTTTCCAGACTGCTACGCGCCGACATCGTGCAAACGTTGCAGAGCGATTTCATCACGTTGGCCAGCGCCAAGGGTGTTCCTCCCAGTCGGGTGCTGTGGACTCACGCCCTGCGCAACTCGCTGTTCTCTCTGCTCAGCAGTGTGGGCGTGCAGCTCGGGGCGATCGTCGGTGGGGCTCTGGTCGTCGAGCAGTACTTCACCATGAAGGGCATGGGCGCGTTGTTGTTGACGTCGATCCTTTCCAAAGACCTGTTCGTCGTGCAGTCCGTCACGGCGATCGTCGTCGCCGTCGTCTCTCTCGCCAACTTGTTGATCGACCTGTTGTACGCGGTGATCGATCCGCGGATTCGTCACGCCCGGGCACTGACGTGAGGACCGTTCGATGACCACTGCGATCGCGGCGACCGAGGCCACACGCGACGCCGAGAAGGTGAAGCCGGCGCGCAAGCAGCGGCATCTGGGCTGGATGTTCGGCACCGCCTGGCTGGTCGTACTGTCGGTGTGCGCACTGTTCGCCAATCAGCTCCCCTTCATCCGCACCTACGACGCCAAGATCAAGATTGCCGGCAAGGCCAAGGGATACAACTTCGGACCGGGATGGACCGCGTGGCTCGGCACCGACAACTCCAGCCACGACGTGTTTGCCCGCTGCATCTACGGCGCTCGCCAGACCTTGATCATTGGCATTGGTGCCACCATCATCGGGCTCACCGTTGGTGGCCTGCTCGGCGTGATCGCCGGCTACTACCGGGGCTGGGTCGATCGCGTCGTCTCCGTTATCGTCGATTGCCTCCTGGCGATGCCCGCGTTGCTGCTGGCGTTGCTTCTCATCCAACGCACCGACCAGATCAAAGAGACGATCACGGCGCTCGGATGGCTCACCCGTACGGAAGAGATCACGGTGACCCTCGGCGTCCTGGCGATTGCGCCGTTCGCGCGCATCGTGCGAGCCCAAACGCTCGGGCTCCGCGAACGAGATTTTGTGCTGGCGGCGCGCAGTCTGGGGGCCAAGAGCCAGCGCGTCATCTGGCGGGAGATCATGCCCAACCTCGTCCCGGCCATGGTGACCGTCGCCGTGACGGGACTCGGAATCCTCATCGCGGCCGAGGGCACGCTGGCCTTCCTCGGCCTCGGTGTGCCCCGGCCACAGACCTGGGGAACGATGATCGACGCCGCTCGCGACGACCTCTCCAAGGCATGGTGGGCGACGATGTTCCCGTGCCTCTTCCTGTTCCTCACCGTGCTCAGCTTCAACTTCATCGGTGATCACCTCGCTCGCAAGTTCGACATTCGTGAGGCTGCTGTATGAGCATCTCCATCCAGGCTGCGACCAGGACCAGCGACGGGCCACTCCTGCAGTTGGAGGACGTGCGCACGCACTTCCAGACGCCGCGCGGCCTGGTACGTGCCGTCGACGGCGTTTCGTTGACCCTGGAACGCGGCAAGGCGCTCGGCATCGTCGGCGAGAGCGGCTCGGGCAAGACGATCCTGTCGCGTTCGATCATGGGGCTGCTCCCGACCCGGGGCACGATCCGTCAGGGCAGCATCAGGTTCGAGGGCCGCGAGATCGGCGGCCTCTCGCGGCGGGCAATGCGCGATGTATGGGGCAAGGAGATGGCGATGATCTTCCAAGACCCGATGACATCGCTCAACCCGCTGATGAAGATCGGCGCTCAAATCGCCGAACCGCTGCGCATACACCTCGACATGTCGCGGTCCGATGCGTGGGCGACGGCGGAACGGCTGATGCAGGACGTGCGCATTCCCGCGCCCGGTCGTCGCCTGCGTCAATACCCGCACGAGCTGTCGGGGGGCATGCGCCAACGCATCATGATCGCCATTGCGATGGCCTGCGGTCCCACCTTGCTCTTGGCCGACGAACCGACCACGGCGCTCGATGTGACGGTGCAGGCGCAGATCCTCGATCTGCTCGGCGAGCAACGGCGAGATCGAAACATGTCGCTGCTGCTGGTCACCCACGATCTGGGTGTCGTCGCCGGCCACACCGACGAGATCGGGGTGATGTACGGGGGCAAGCTCGTCGAGATGGCGCCGACCGGCGAGCTGTTCGCCAACATGAAGATGCCGTACACCGAAGCCTTGTTGCAGAGCATTCCGAAACTCGCCGACGCCAGCCACACGCGGCTCAACGTGATCGGCGGACGACCACCAGATCTGGTCAATCCTCCGATCGGGTGCCGGTTCTCACCACGCTGTCCGTACGTGCAGGATCGTTGCCGCGAGGAAGAGCCGCCACTCGTCCCTACCGTCGAGGATCCCCGCCACACCTACGCATGTTGGTACCCGGTGGGCTCACCCGAGTACCACGAAACCAAGGCGCGTCGTCAACGCGAAGCCGAGGTGGCCGCCTGATGGCAGGCACCGGTAAAGCCCATCTTCGTGCCGACGGCGATGTTCTCCTGCGGGTCGACGACCTGGTGGTCGAGTTCCCGATCGGGCGCACAGGCCTGAAGGTCAAC
>DATAJN010000091.1:0-5871 GCA_036262105.1 Ilumatobacteraceae bacterium | reverse complement strand
GTGCGACAACCGGTCGGTGATGCGTACCGGCAGGCTGGGGTGATCCGCCATGGATCGATCGATCGGAGTCGGTCCCGCGGTGAGATTGGAGATCGTCGGTGCGTAACTGCGCCCGTTGTCGTTGAGCACGATGATGACCCGTTGTCCGGAGTGACCGATGTTGTTCAGCGCCTCGTAGGCCATCCCGCCGGTCATCGAGCCGTCGCCGATCACCGCCACGATGTGCCGCCGCGGGTCGGTGCCGGCGTCGCGGGCGATGGCGAGCCCGTAGGCGTACGACAGGATCGTCGACGCATGACTGTTCTCGACGAAGTCGTGAACGCTTTCCTCGCGACTGAGGTACCCGGACAGTCCGCCGGCTTGCCGGAGTTGGTCGAATCGGTTTTGTCGCCCGGTGACGATCTTGTGGATGTATCCCTGGTGGCCGGTGTCCCACAAGATCGCGTCGAGGGGTGAATCGAACACGCGATGCAGGGCAAGCGTGAGCTCGACGGCACCCAAGTTCGAGCCGAGGTGTCCGCCGGTCTCGGCAACCGCTTGGACCACGAAGTCGCGGATCTCGCCGGCCAAGTCGTCGAGCTCGGCGTAGCTCAGCGCCCGCAGATCGGCAGGCTCACGGATTTCGTGCAGCGACATGGCGGGGATGACGTTACTTCCCGACCAATGACTCCCGGTATTCAGGCGGCCGTGATCTGAGGCGCCTGGCCGAAGGGCGTTGACGTAGTGTCAGAGCGGAGGTCATGGTGGTGGTCGACATCGTCGGGCGAATCTCGCAACGCGCCCAACTGTCGCGATGGCTGACTGCGGCGATCAACGGTCAACCTGTCGTCGTCGTGCTCGACGGACCACCTGGTGTCGGCAAGTCAACCCTGGTCGAATGGCTCGTGGGCCAAGCGACGGAGCGCGGCGCGACCCATCGCGTCGTGGTCGTGCCGGAGCAAGGCGACGTGGCCGACGATCTTCGCCGGCACATCGCCGACACCGATGAACAACTGCGACGGGGGCTGCCGCAGCTCGTGATCATCGACGATGCCCAGTGGCTCGACGACGCCGGGCAGCACCTTGTCGAACACCTCGCATTCCGCCTCGGCACAGCGGCAGTGACCGGTCAACCCGCTCGAGTCTGTCTGCTGCTCGTGTCGCGCGACGGCGCGTCGTCGCGATTGATAGCTCGCCTGGTCGATGAGCCGATCATCCGCAGGATGAGCCTCGGCGCTCTCGACGACCGCGAGGCGCTCGAACTGGCCCGGCGGATCTCGCCGGGAATCACCGATCGTCGAACGGTCGCCCGTCTCGTGGAGCTCAGCGGCGGTAACCCGCTCACTCTCAACGCGCTCGCCGACTCGATTGCCGTCGGTGAAGTGCTCCCGCCACCGTCGTCGACGACCGGCACCATTCCTGTCGAGGTTGCCTGGCGGGCGCGTCTTTCCACGTTGTCGGCCGCGGCACAGCGTGCGGCCGTGGTCATCGCCCTCGCCGAGCAGGTTCTTCAACACGGGGAGTCCGATCACGACCTGCTGAAGGGCGCCGATGAGGCGGTTGACGAGCTGCAGTCGATCGGCGCCGTGCAACGTCGAGCAGGAGAGGTTTCGTTCACCCATCCGCTGTTGCGAACTACAGCGCTCGACCTGGCGCCCGCTCGGCTCGTCAGCGAGGTGGCGAGTGAGTTGCTCGATCAACTCGACCGGGTCGACGGCGGAGCTGCCGCACCGGGAACGCTGGTGCGGCTGTCGGACGCCGCCAACCGAACGAACGACCCGCGACATCGCGAACTCCTACAGCTGGCCTACGCGGACGCCATTGGCCATGCGTCGTGGTCTGCCGCCGGCGACCTTGCCGAGCAACTCGTGGCGAAAGCGGCCGATCTTGCCGGACGCGCTCACTGGATGGACCGTCTCGGCCAGGCGAGGTTCAACGAGCTCGACCGCGACGAGGCGACGGACCGGTTGATCGAGGCCGGCGACCTGTACGCCCAATGTGCCGACGGCGACCTCGACGGGGGCACCCAGTTCCGCAACGGTCGTGCCGAGTGTCTTCTTCTGGCTCTGCGCACCGATTTCACCCGCAGCGGGCGTCGCCGTCACGCCGACTTCGACGCGTTGGTGGCCGATCTCGTCACCGACGACTCGATCGACCGCCAGTGGCGGGCTCGCGCCGCGGCGATTCTCGCCGAAGCGTCGTACGCGTCACCCGAGCACGACCGGCGCGGTCACCTCGTCGAAACGGCCCACGACTTGCTCCGCGGAGTCGATGATCCGCTCACCGAGAACATGGTGCACTTCGCGACGGGCCTGCACCGCCTCGCAGTGCTCGATCTCATCGGTGCAACGGAATCGTTCACACTCGCCGACAAGGCAGCACGTTCGCTCAGCGATTCATGGTGGTTCGCCGGTGACCTCGCCCGCCGAGCTCTGGTGGCGCTCGTCGCCGGCGATCCCATGGCAGCCGTCAGTGATGCGACGTCTGCAGCCGAGTTCTCCTCGGCGGCTTCGAACTGGGCGGAGCACGGCATGGCACTGGCTGTCCGTTCTGTCGCTGCCTCGCGACTCGGCCGCCTCGCCGATGCCGACAACGACACGGAATCGATGATCCTCAGCGCGCGCCGCGCCGATGCAAGCGACCCGTTCATGATCTCGCTGGCCGCGTCCATGTGGCGCCGCGGGGTCCGCGGCGATGACGCAGGTGTTGCCGCGCTACGAGACATCGCCCGCCAGCACCAGATGTACATCCCGTTCGCCGAGTTCGTCGGCGTAGCGTTGGTGGGCGGCGTCGACCAGGCGCTGGAAGTCATCCGACCACGGTGGACGTCGCCGCGCAACGAGTTGAGCATTCGCAATCTCGGGTTCCACCTCGCCCAACTCGAAGCAGCCGTGCTGGCCGGCAATCTCGAGGTCGTCGACGACCTGTCGCCGCTGTTCGACCGGGTCTACCAACTCGGTGTTCGGGCGAGTCACGATTGGCCTGTCAGCGTCGCGCTCGTGATGGCCGCGGCGGCGATCGAACTGGGCGACGCTTCAGCCGACCTGTGGATCGAGCGATCGCAGGAAGCAGCCACAGCCACCGGCTCGGTGCTCGAACAGGCCATCACCGATGTGTACCGATCCCGGCATGCGTTCAGCCGCGGTCAAGGTGGCCAATCGGAGCTGGATCTCGGCCGCAACGCCCTGGAAACTCTCGACGCTCTCGGCGCACCGCTGCTCGCCAGAACGCTCCGTGAACGGCTCACGTCCGTGGTCGGCAAAGTCGGGATGCCCGCCGGCCGTGTGCGGACGGTTCTCTTCACCGACATCGTCGATTCGACACGGCTGATGTCGAGCGCCGGAAACGCCGCGTGGGCGGTGATCCTGGGCGAGCACCATCGCATCGTCCGCGCTGTCGTGGCGCGCTGTCGTGGCGCGATCATGACGGCTACCGGTGATGGGTTCTCCGCCTGGTTCGAACAGCCGAGCGATGCCGTCGAAGCGGCGCGAACTCTCCACCAGGCGATCGAGCACGCAGCGCTCGTTGTCCCGGGCGGCTCGGTGAGGGTTCGGGCCGGCTTGGCCAGCGGATCGGTCTTCGACCTGGGCGCCGATGTCTCGGGAATGGCCGTCGCCGAGGCGGCACGGGTGATGTCGACGGCGGGCCCCGGCGAGACCCGTGTATCGCACTCGGTCATCGATCACGGGCTTGATGCGGCATTCGTTCGGTCGGTTGGTGTGCATTCGTTGAAAGGCCTGCCGCAGCCGCTCGAGATCTACGCGCTGGTGCCGGCAAGTGCGGTGTAGAAGTATCACGGAGGAGTCATTGCGACTCTTCGAACTCGACAGCATCGAGAGGAGCCAACGCAGTGGGCAAAATGCCGTATCACTTGGAGAAGGGGCACTACCTCCTGCTGCTCGAAGCGACGTTGAACGAGGGCATCGAGGCCGTGGTCGATGACGACACCGAGGTGAGCTTTCCGGGGTTGGCCCGTCGGTATTCGATGTTGGAGTACATGCGCGGCGTCGTGGCCCGTCCGTGCAGTTTGAGTGACGGTGAGAGCGAGGACGACGGCGTGCTGATGTGGCCGGAGTTCATGTCCGACGACGACGTCGGCTTCCCGATCTTCGAGATCATCGCCGAGGATTGGTTCGGCTACCGCATACGCAACAACGGAACGTTCAACACCTCACCCCACCCGAACAAGCCGACCGGGATGTGGGACGGCTACCAGGGCAACGTCGAACGGATCGTGGCCAACGTCATGGTCCGTTGCCTCGAAGTCTCCCTCGGGCTCGACCACGACGCGCCGATTCCCGAGGATGCGCCGCCGCGCAGTTGGCCGCTGTACTTCTTCTTCAAGTGCCAACAACCGTTCTTCGAGGGTTGGGTCACGTGGCAGTGCCACAGCGTGAATCGCCGCGCCGCCGGGCAGGTGACGGTGATCTTCGCCACGCCTGGTCACAACCACCCCGTGTCCGATCATCCGATCCCGATCGACACCAACCATGATCACAGAGACGACCAGGTGCACACCTTGCGCAACGACGGCGAGTTCCTCGTCGACCCGGTCAGTTCACCCGCTGCCGATGTCGGCGGCCAACCGCACCAGGGGGTCTGGGTGGTGACGCATCGCGATCACAAGAAGCTCAACGTGTTCGACACCTCGGTGCCGTCGGCCTACCTGGAATGGGGGCCGCCACTGCTGCCGATCATCGCTCCGGAGAACTTCTGCGATGTCGTTACCGTGCAACCTGCAGCGCGAAGTGGCGGGGTCGACGCGATCAAGCCGGGATACGTGGCGCCATGATCAACAAAGACCAACGATTCGATCTCGCCGTGGCGCACGCTGCGGTCGCACTCGACATCGCCGGAGTACTCGGCTCGTTCCTCGACGGACGTTTCGTCGAAGACGTATCCATCGGCAACTCGAACTGGGTCACCGAAACGAGCGAGTTCTTCGCGGTCCGCTGGCGGTTCGAGGGTCGACACGTCGGCCCGATCCCCGGTTTCGGCCACACGTCGATCGCGCCGACTGGCAACCATGTGTCGGTCTCGGGTCTCACACTGGTGGAGAACACGGCGCCGGGCAAGCCGACCGGTGATGATCTCGAGAAGCTTCTTCGCTCGGGCACCGTGGTGTTCCACCGATTCATCGACTGGCTGGCGGTCTTCGCCCAGATCGGGGTGGTGCACTTGGGACGGCCGATGTCGATCAGCGACATCAGGTTCGTGCCACCCGATCGAGGCACCCGCCGTCGACCCGGTTACAACACCGACGTGCACGACTCGCACGACCGCTGACGAGCGTGGAGTGTTTCGAGGCATCCGGGTGAGCGCGTAACACTCCTCACAGGCGGCGTGGAGTGTTTCGAGGCATCCGGGTGGGCGCGTAACACTCCACAGAGCGGTGGTCAGAGGCAGACGGTGCCTGGAGCCGAAAAGACTGCCCCGGCGGGGGAGACGTCCATCAGCACCGATTGTTGGTGAAGGATTCCGGCAGCGACCATCGCCGCCTCGGTCACGGGCACATCGGGGTTCAGCAGCATGTAGGCCTGCACCGCCTTCTCGATCGTCGATCGTTCCTGCACGCAAGCCGCGGCGTTCCCACTGTCGACATCGTCTTTTGCCTTGCGGGCCGTTTGAGCCGGATTGCACCCAGCGAGCGATCCGGCAGCGACGATGGTCAGGCAGATTGCGGACAGACGGGTGAGCTGCATGCACCGTATATCGGCGCCGCGTGGCCGGTGATGAGGAGGTTTTCGCCCCCTTTGGGCTGCGGCTGGACTCGACGACCTTGTCGGTAGGCTCGCCCGAGATGATTGCCGGAACGATGGGGAGCAACGATGGCCGGACATGATGTAGTCGAGTCCGATGTGCTCGAGCGCGTGCTCGGGGCAGCGATGCGCA
>DATAJN010000090.1:0-3700 GCA_036262105.1 Ilumatobacteraceae bacterium | reverse complement strand
AAAGAAGTGTGCTCGATCTACCAGGGCCGCCGCGATGCGTTGATTGACGGGCTTGCTCGCATCGGCTGGGAGATCCCGAAGCCGAAGGGTTCGATGTTCGTATGGGCGCCCATCCCCGAGCCGTACTCGGAGATGACCTCTGTCGAGTTCTGCTCGCATGTCGTGCGCGAGTGTGAGGTGGCGCTGTCGCCCGGTGTGGGGTTCGGCCCCGGGGGAGAAGGTTTCGCCAGGTTCGCCCTGATCGAGAACGAGCGACGCATCGCCCAAGGCATCCGCAACCTGAAGAAGGGCCTGCCCAAGCTCGGTTGAGCCGGGCAACCTCGTCGGCTACGGAGCCGGCGGGGGTGGTGGAGGCGGCGGGTCTGCGGCAGACGCCGATGCCGATGCCGATGCCTGCGGGACCACTTCGGTTCCGTCTGCCTCGAGTGTGCGCAGCTCGTCGACCAGGCGGACGATCTCCGCTTCATCGCCGGGCTCGCCGCGCTCGGTGCGCTGCCGGAACATGATCCGACCGAGGTCGTCGAGCAGATCATCGACCCTGCGCTTCTCTTTCACGTCTTCGATCTTGTCCTTGGCCTGGCCGGCCAGATGAGTTGCCTTCTCCTTGGCCTTGTCGAGCAATCCCATGTCGGCTCCTTTCGTTGCAGCACTCACTGTACGGCGCCACGTCGTCAGCCGTACAGGGCGTGCAGATCTGGTGGCGGGCTGCCGTCGGGTGCCGTGCAGGGGGTGGATATCGGGCCTCCCAGGATCACCGGCTGCGGGCACCGCTCCGAGAACAGATTGGAGATCCAGCGCGAGATGTAGTCGGCGGCGCCGAGGGCACCGGTGGGTTGGTAGTGGATGCCGTCGGAGACGAACCAATCGCGCACCGACGCCGTGTAGTCGCGCCAGTCGGCGATGACTACATCGGGATATGCACCGCTGGCCACCTTCTGCAGGAGCGTCGCGTTGTTGGCGACGTACGACGGATTGTTGTCGGTACCCCGTCGGGTCAACCCGTCGCGCAGGCGATAGTTCATCCACAGGATTCGAACGGCGCCCTTCGACCGGGCGGCGGCCACGATCCGGTCGAACGCCGCGGAGAACCCGGCGCTGCCCTCGTTGTAGCCGGTTCCGATCACCACGGCATCGAACGCCCCGGTGGCGCCCTGGACCGCCTCGAGGGCGGTGTTGGGAACGTTTCCCGCAAGGCTGTGGCACGAAGGGTTGACGAGGCGCCGGCACGACTCGGCATCGAGGACGTAGGTCATTCCTCCGATCGCCCGCTGCGACTGCGAATAGAACTTCAGTCCTTCGAGCGACGAGTCACCGATCCAGAGCACTCTCGGAACGGGCGGTGGCAACGTTGGAGTCACCTGTACGGCGGTGCCGCGCTTTGCGGGAGCCGTCGCATCGGCGCCGCTGATCTCGCCGAGACCGGCAGCGGTCGACGCCACCAGCAGCGCGGCGAGGCTGCCGGCGACGATCGCCGTGGTTCGTTTCACGGCGAAGTGATCCAGCTGCGCGACCTGCCCACGGCGCGCAGCCATTCGTTGTGACCCAGGTCGGACAGCGTTCGGTCGGTACCGGGCTGGAACGTCGCGTCGATCTCCCAGCGCTCGCCGATCGTCGCCAAGGATGGCCAGACGCCTTCCGCCAGACCAGCGAGGTAGGCGGCACCGAGCGCCGTTGTCTCCTGATCACGGGGACGCTGGACGGTGACGCCGAGCTGATCTGCTTGCATCTGCAACAACGTGTCCAAGACCGATGCCCCACCGTCGACTCGCAGAGCGGCGAGCGGGGTTCCGCTGGCGACAGTCATCGCCTCGACGGCATCGCGGGTTTGGTAGGCCATCGCCTCGATCACCGCACGGGCCAAGTGAGCCTTCGTGGTACCGCGGGTGATGCCGACGAGGGTGCCTCGTGCGTACGGATCCCACCACGGGCTGCCGAGACCAGCGAACGCGGGAACCAAGTACACGCCGCCGTTGTCTGCTGCGCTCGCCGCGAGCGGGCCGATCTCGGCCGCCGACCCGATCAGTCCCAGCCCGTCACGGAGCCACTGAATCGCCGCGCCCGTGACGAAGATCGCCCCTTCGAGCGCGTAGGCAACGGTGCCGTCGGCGAGTTGCCAGGCGACTGTGGTGAGCATGCCTTCGGTGGGGGATGGGCAAGATGCTCCGATGTTCAACAGCACGAAGCTGCCCGTACCGTACGTGTTCTTCGCCATGCCGGGCTCGAAGCAGGCTTGGCCGAACAACGCCGCCTGCTGATCCCCGGCGACCCCTGAGATCGGCAGACCGGCTGGGCAGCCGCAGGCGTCGGAGGTGGAGCCGAAACGGCCGCTGGATGGCATCACCGAGGGCAGCGACGACAGTGGGACACCGAAAAGGTCGCAGAGATCGGGGGACCACTGCAGGGCGTGGATGTCGAACAGCATCGTTCTGCTTGCATTGGTTGCGTCGGTGGCATGCACGGCGCCTCCGGTGAGGTTCCAGATGAGCCATGAATCGATCGTTCCCAGCGCCAGTTCGGAGTCGTTGGGGACGCCGCGTTCGGAGAGCAACCACTCGAACTTCGAGCCGGAGAAGTAGGGGTCGAGCACGAGGCCTGTCGTGTGCCGAACCTGCGGAAGATAGCCCTCCTCGCGCAGCACCTCGCATCGATCGGCCGTCCGACGATCCTGCCAGACGATCGCTGTGCCGTACGGCTTGCCGGTTCGCCGATTCCATGCGACGACGGTCTCACGTTGGTTGGCGATGCCGATGGCGGCGACCGAGTCGACGCCGACGCGGCCCACGACATCGTTCAGCGTCTCACGCACGACCGACCAGATCTCTTCGGCATCATGTTCCACCCAGCCGGGCTGCGGATAGATCTGCGTGAACTCGCGGTACGAGGTGATCGCATTGCTCGACCGGCCGTCGACGAACACTGCGCGGCTGCGAACACCGGTCGTGCCTGCGTCGATGGCGATCACGCAACGCCGCGCATCACTGGCCATCGCGTTCACGGCGGTCAGCGGCGTCGCTTCTTGGTCGAACGGTTGGGGCGCTGTGACGGTCCCGTGCTGGTACGTCGTGTCGGTGCTGGCCGCTGTCGTACCGGTTGTGCAGAAGTGGTGGCCCGTTCGGCCACAGCCTGCCTGTGCTGCCTGGCCTCGCGAATCGACTGTCGCTGGTAACCGAACTTCGACAGCAAGGCGACAAAGGCCACGTAGAAGACCATGCCGACGACGAGACCGACGTAGGTTCCGACCTGACGGTGCTTGACCAACAGCGTGAGGGCGACACCTCCGATGACCAGAAATATCGTTGCCTCGCGGGCGATGCGTCGCCACGGGACGGGCCGGCTGGCATCCCAAGCCACAGTGCGCTCCTCCTTCTGCCGATCGCCGTGCCCTAGGGTGTGCACACGTGCGTGTCGGCATTTTGACAGGTGGCGGTGACTGCCCAGGACTCAACGCGGTCATCCGGGCAATCGTCCGCAAGGGTGAAATCAACTTCGGCGACGAGCTCATCGGCTTCCTGGACGCGTGGGATGGTGTTCGTGAACGTCGAACCATGCCCCTCGACGTCCGCTCCTTGCGTGGCATGTTGCCGAGAGGCGGCACGCTGCTCGGTACCCGCCGCGGCAGCCCCTACGACGACCCGGATGGCCCCGAGCAGGTCGCCGCGACGTTCCGCGACATGGGGATCGACGGGCTCGTGGTGATCGG
>DATAJN010000089.1:0-7862 GCA_036262105.1 Ilumatobacteraceae bacterium | reverse complement strand
GCTGTTGGCCCAGTACACCATCACTGGTTTCGATGCCTCGGCGCACGTCAGTGAAGAGACCAAAGGTGCACGCACCGAGGCACCGAAGGCCATCGTGCGGTCGATATACATCTCCGCCATTGCCGCATTGGTGTTGAACCTGGCGATGATCGCCGCTCTGCCGAAGAAGGGCCCCGACGGTGACGCAGCGTACGGAGGGTTGGTTTTCGGCGATGCCAACGACCCGTTCCTCGTCAACGCGGCGCCGAGGCTGATTTCTAGTGCGGTCGGCACGAGCACCGCCAAGCTCTTGGTGTTCATTGCCATCGTCGGCCAGTTCTTCTGCGGCCTGGCCTCGGTCACAGCCAACAGTCGAATGATCTATGCATTCAGCCGTGACGGTGCGTTGCCGTTGTCCAAGTACTGGCACAAGATCAACAAGAAGACCCGTACACCAACGAACTCGGTGTGGCTGGGAGTCGTATTGTCGGCCGTCGTCGGAGCGTCCTCCCTGTACGTCAGGGGCACCGGTGCCGGTCGGTACTCGACTGCCTTTTTCGCGATGACCGGCATCTGTGTGATCGGGCTCTACATCGCCTACGCCATCCCGATCTACCTTCGCCTCACCAACCCAGACTTCAAAACTGGACCGTGGAATCTGAAGGGTTACCACAAGGTCGTCGGATGGACCTCCATCGTGTGGATCACGTTCATCACGGTGCTGTTCTTCGCCCCGTTGTTCTGGCCGTTCTGGCCGATCTGGGGCAGCAAGAACCTCTTCCTCACCACCGATGCGGGCGACACGTACTACCGTCAGAACAACTTCAACTTCACCGGGCCGCTGATTGTGCTCGCGGCGATCTTGATCCTCTGCTACTGGAAGTTCAGCGGGAAGAAGTGGTTCACGGGCCCGAAGGTTCAAGGCACCAAGGAAGAGCTGTTGGCAATCGAGCGGGAGCTCGACGCACTCAACCAGTAGACCTGCGTCGACATCGAGATGGGACCGCGCCTTCCGGGCGGTCCCATCTCGCGTCTACGGTCTTGGGCGATGAAACTCCACGACGATCTCGCCGCGGCAATCGACGCCGGCGTTCACGGGCACCTCGTCACCCTCAACCCCGACGGCTCACCACAGGTCACCATGATCTGGGTCGGCCGTGACGGCGACGATCTCCTCGTTGCCCATCTCGGCGCCGGCCAGAAGGTGCGCAACATCGAGCGAGACAACCGTGTCGCCCTCAGCTTCGAGCTGCCCGGCACCAACGCCATCGGCCTCGACAACTACGCCGTGATCCACGGAACGGCGACGATCACCGAGGGCGGTGGGCCAGAGTTGCTGCAGGAGTTGGCGCCGAGGTTCCTCGGCGAGGGCGTCAAGTTCCCGCCCATGGATGATCCGCCCGCAGGTCGGATCATCCACATCGCCATCGAACGAGTCACCGGCACCGGGCCCTGGGCGAGCTGACGTTGATCAAGTGATCGGGTTGGCCGCGTCGGCAAGCCAAGTCTCGAACTCCGGTCGCCCGGCGAGGCGCTCGCAGTTCCCCAGCCGCTCGTGGGCGTAGGTGACGAAGTCGGTGTCGAGGGAGCTGATCGCCTGCTGCACAACCGCCCACATCCCCTCGCGGAACTCGCTCATCATCTTCATCAGTTGCAGCCTGGCCCAGGAAGCCTTGGTGATCTCGCCGAAGTAGAGAGTGAGCAGGCGCTCGTCGGAGTCCTGCGTGAGCTCACTGTTGACGCTCAGGTTGGAGAGGTCGAAGAACACGTCGTTCATCCCGGCGTATTCGAAGTCGAGCAGCCATACACGGTCGTCGGCGAACAACACGTTGCCGGGCAGCAGGTCGTTGTGGCACGGAACCAGTGGCATCGGCGACTTGGCGAACGCAGCCTCGATTCGACGGCTCTGTTGGTGAAGCCGCTCGTAGGAGGGCGGCGCCATCACGCCGTGTGCCGAAGCGTCGCGTGCATGCCACTCGACGATTCGATGGATCGGAAACGCACCGGCGAGCGGTCCGCTGTCGTGGAACCTGTGGATGAGGTCGACGACGTCGTCGAGTCGCTCGGCGAACGGGGTGGGCTCGAGATGATGACCATCGACCAGTTCGGTGACGAGCGTGCCGATGCCCTCCAACAAACCCAGCACTGCCGGACCGATACCGAGCTCCGCAGCGCGTCGAGCCGCTTCCGCTTCGTAGGCACGATCGATGCCGAGCAAAGCGGTGCGTTCGCCCGGAATGCGCACGACGTACCGGCCGTGCTCCGTCGTTGCTACATAGTTGCGGTTGGTGATGCCGCCATGCAGTGGACGAATGCTGACGGACTCACCGTCGAACAAACCACTGGCGCGCACGAGCCCTTCGACGTCTGCCCTCTCGTTCACAACCCAACGGTGTAGCACGTCGTAACCACGACGCGTGACTGATTCTGGACGCCTCCCCGATCGCGTCTCAGCTTGACCAAGTCATGAATCATTGTTCACCGACAATTGAGTCAACCCGTGTCAACGCCGCGCCGATGCCATGGTCGGAACGGGCGGCGCTCGCGAGGGTGCCTCGTAGGCAAGGGGCGAAACATGAAAACTCGCGTCGCGTGGTTGGCGGTAGCGGCCGCTGCAATGGTCGTTGGTTTCGAAGCCGGGCAGGCCTCGGCCGCAGCGAACGGAGCACCAGTCGTCAGTAGTGGCTCTCTGACTGTTCATTACGAGGACAGCTACACGATCCACTTCACCGCCTCGGATCCCGAGGGTGATCCCTTGACCGTGGTGACCCAGCCGGTCAACAGCGATTGGCTGAGTTGCGATGGCGGTCCGGCCACTAGCTTCACCTGTGAGTACTCGTCGAGCCGTTACAACGATCCGTCGCCACTGCCGACTGCTTCGTTCCAACGGACGGTGTCGTACAGCGTCACTGACGGCACGTCGACATCGACCGGCACTTGGTCAGTCACGGTGCTACCGCCGCCGACGATGAACATCACGGGCAACCCCACGGTGGTCGAGGGCGGCGACGCCGTGCTGCAACTGGAGTTGTCCTCGAACACGTACGGGGCGCTGTCGATCCTGGCTCACGTCACAGCGGTCGACGGCGGCGACGCCACTTCATCCAACGATGTCATGATCGACGTCGCCGATGGGCAGACGACGGTGGCCATCCACGTTCCGACCAACGACGACAAGATCGCGGGTCCGGCCAAGCACTTCTCGCTGACGGTCGACCAGGTCGATGCGATTCCTTACCGGTTCGTGGCCGGCGGCAATCTCGCTACGGTCCTCGACATCGACGACAAGGGCCCGTCCGACACGGCACCGCCTGTCGTGGCCAAGCACCGCGATGTGCTCGTCGAGCGAGGCGGAAAGCTTCCTGCCCGGGTCGCCTTCGCGGCTCCGTCGGCGACGGACGACGTCGATGGAGCCCTTCCAGTCGTCTGCGTTCCGGGTTCGATGTCGGTGATGCCGGTCGGGCACACCAAGGTGTCGTGTTCGGCGACCGACAAGGCGGGCAACGAGGCCAGCAGCTCATTCGATGTGACGGTGCACAGGTCCGTCTCGGGAGGAGACGCGGTGGTTGTCGATGGTCATGGTGTTCCTCGATGCGCGACGCCGGGTGAGGTCGTCTTGGTGAGGGCAGAAGGCTTCACGTCGGGAGCCCAGGTGACCATCCAACTCCAGACATCGAATCAAGCCATCGCCCCGCTGCAGACGGCGAAGGCCGATCGCTCGGGTCGCATCCGCCAGCTCGTCGCCGTGCCGGCCACCGCTGTTGCCGGAGACGCCGATGTCGTGGTGTCGGGGCCCGCTGGCGCCAGAGACCTGGTGCGCATGCTGCCAGTGCGAGTTGCCCGTTGCCACCACTACTACGGAAGTGCCGTCGCCGCGCTGCTGCGGAATCGAGACTGCGACTGACGCCATCCGGGGGCTGGGGAGGGTTTGTGAGGCTATTCACGCCGCGTAGTAGCGTCGGCCGCGATGTCGGACTTTTTGCGTGACTACCTCACCGTGGTCTGGTTCGGGGCGATTGCCCTGTTGCTGGCCGGAATGCTGCTCGGCATTTCCGCACTGGTCAGGCCTGACAAGCCCTCCGTCGAGAAGCTCACGGCCTACGAGAGCGGGGTCGATCCGGTAGGCGACGGCTGGTCGCAGAGCCAGGTCCGCTACTACATCTTCGCCCTGCTGTTCGTGGTGTTCGACGTCGAAGCCGTGTTCATCTTCCCCTGGGCAACTCAGCTCGAACGCTACGCCACCTTTGGCCTTGTCGAGATGGGGATCTTCGTGTTCGTCCTGCTCCTTGGCCTCGTCTACGCGTGGCGCAAAGGTGTTCTGCGTTGGGTATGACCGCATGGGATTCGTAGACAAAGGGCGAATGCCCAAGTCGCTCACGTCGCTGTTCAACCTCGGCAGGTCGTACAGCCTGTGGGTGTACCAGTGGGGTCTGGCCTGCTGCGCCATCGAGATGGGCGCAGCATTCGGTTCGCCGCGGTACGACGTGATGCGTCTCGGCGTGATCCCGCTGCCGGCCAGTCCACGCCAGGCTGATCTGGTGGTGATCTCCGGCACCGTCACCGACAAGATGGCGCCGTCCATCAAGCGCCTCTACGAGCAGATGCCGGAACCGAAGTACGTGATCTCGATGGGTTCGTGTGCCAACTGCGGTGGTCCTTATTGGGACAGCTATTCGGTCACCAAAGGCGTCGACCAGATCATCCCGGTCGACATCTACGTGCCGGGCTGCCCGCCGCGCCCCGAGGCGTTGCTCGAAGGGATCGTGCTGTTGCAGCAGAGGATCAAGAACGAAGACATGGGCGCTCGCTGGCGAGGCGAGGGCACCAAGCCGATGATCCGTTCAGGGGCGACGCGCGAACCAATCGTGGTCGGTGGTGGTCGCATTGAGTGACACCGGCACCGGTGATACCGAGACCCTGGCACTTCCCGGCGACGGGCTGCGCGAAGGCATCGTGCAACGCCTCCGCGATGTGCTCGGCGACGGTCTGGTCGACAGCCTCGTGAAGCCTGGCGACGACATGTGGGTCCGCGTCAGCACCAGTTCGTGGCGCGCCGCCGGGTTGGCGTTGCGCGACGTGATCGGTTGCGAGTACTTCTGCTTCCTGTCGGCAATCGACTGGATGCCGAGCCCATTCGGGCGAGGCGAGGACGACCCCACACAACCGCCACCCGAGCGAGACGACACCATTCGTCAGGGCTACACCGGCGGTGAAACACGCATGCAGGTGTTTGCCAGGGTCACCAACGTCAAGGAGCACTTCGCGGTCACCATCAAGGCAGACGTGCCCGACGATGATCCCGTCGTCGACAGTTGGATCTCGGTGTACGCCGGCGCCAACTGGCACGAGCGCGAAGCCCACGAGATGTTCGGCATCGTTTTCGCGGGCCACAACGACCTCCGCAACATGTACCTGCCGATGGAGTTCGAGGGTCATCCACTTCGCAAGGACTTCCCGCTGCTGGCCCGCATCGTCAAACCGTGGCCGGGCATCGTCGATGTCGAACCGCTTCCCGGTGGCGACGACGACGACGAAGAGGCGGGGGCCGTCACATGACCGACCTCGCCGATCGTCAGAAGCTGAGCTACATCGCCGCGCAGGCAGCCGACGCCCGTCTCAACGTCGAGCTCGAAACCGAGGGCATGACCCTCAACATCGGGCCTCAACACCCGGCCACTCACGGCACGTTGCGCATCATCGTGCGGCTCGACGGCGAGCAGGTCGTGTGGGCCGAGCCCAGCGCCGGGTACATGCACCGTGGCTACGAGAAGCTCACCGAAGTTCGCACGTTCCCGCAGGTCACCACGCTGATCAACCGCATCGACTGGCTCGGCAGCTTCGCCAACGAAGTGCCGTTCATCCTCGCCGCAGAGAAGTTGATGCAGATCGAGGCACCGCCCAGGGCCCAGTGGATTCGCACGATCCTGTTCGAGCTCAGTCGTATCGCCAACGTCGGATTGTTCCTCGGCGACCTTGGCGTGCAACTCGGCGCCATCACCCCGGTGTTCTTCGCCTTCCGCGACCGTGAGTACGTCCTCAACTTGATCGAGGCGGCCACGGGCGGTCGGTTCCATCCGAACTTCGACCGCATCGGCGGCCTCAAGGACGACCTTCCTGCCGGGTGGATCACCGAGACCAAGCAGGTGATGAAGAAGCTGCGCACCTTCTGCGACGAGATGGACGACCTGTTGTTCGGCAACGTGATCTTCCAGAACCGCCTGCGGGGGATCGGGGTCATCCCGGGCGATGTCGCCAAGCAGTACGGCCTCAGTGGCGCCAACCTGCGCGCCAGCGGGGTCGACTGGGATCTGCGCCGCGATCAGAAGCTGCCGATGGCGTGGGACAAGGTCGACTGGAAGGTGTGGACGCATCCCGACGGCGACTGCTACGCGCGATGCTGGGTCCGCCTGCAAGAGACCCGCGAGGCCACCAAGATCGTCGATCAACTGCTCGATGGCATCCCCAGCGGGCCGGTCATGGCCAAGGTGCCGCGCATCATCAAAGTGCCCGAGGGCGAGGCTTGGGTCAGCACCGAGAACCCGCTCGGCGAGATGGGCTACTACGTCATCAGCAAGGGTGACCTCGGTCCGTTCCGCGTCAAGATCCGATCGGCCAGCTTCAACAACGTCTCGATCGTGCCCTGGGTGTTGCGCGGTGTGTACGTGCCCGACGTGATTTCGATCCTGGCCTCGCTGTACTTCATCCTCGGGGACATCGATCGGTGATGTTTGCGGTGGATCTCCCGTACTGGGCGCAGTCGCTGCTGCGCGTTCTCGGTGGCACGGTTGCGGTGCTGCTGCCGGCGGGCACCATCGTCTACCTCTTCCTGTTCAAGATGATGAGCTTCATGCAGAGCCGTCTCGGCCCCATGGAGGCAGGCCCGTACGGGTCGATGCAGCTGTTCGCCGAGGTCGGCAAGTGGCTGCAGAAGGAAGACATCCAGCCCGAGAAGGCTGACAAGCGCATCTTCAAGATGGCGCCACTCATCGTGTTGGTCAGCACCTTCCTACTCGTCGCCGTCGTGCCGTTCGGGCCCGACGCGTACTTCACCAACTTCGATGCAGGCGTCTTCTACATGTTGGCGGTCAGCAGCATCAGCACCTTGGGCATCCTGATCGCCGGTTGGTCGAGCGCCAACAAGTACTCGTTGCTGGGCGGCCTGCGCGCCGCCGGTCAGCTCATCGCCTACGAACTGCCGATGGTGCTGGCGGTGCTCGGCGTGGTGATCCAGGCCGAGACGATGAACATGCAGGGGATCGTTCTGCGCCAGAACGCAGGCGAGATCTTCGGGTGGAACGGCCTCGGCAACCCGTACATCCTCACCCAGTTCGTCGGCTTCATCGTCTTCATGATCGCCGTGCAGGCCGAGCTCACCCAGGCGCCGTTCGACATGCCGATCGCCGAGTCGGAGCTCGTGTCGGGGTACATGACCGAGTACTCCGGCTTTCGCTTCCTGATCTTCTTCATCGCCGAGTTCGCCACCGCCGGCGTCTTCGCGCTCATCGCCAGCGTGCTCTTCCTCGGCGGGTGGGGGGTTCCCTTCAGCTGGTTCGGGTGGAAGACCGTTGACGATGTCGCCAACTGGATGAACGTCGCCGGCCCACTGATCATGTTCACCAAGATGATGGTGCTGACGTTCCTGATGATGTGGGTCCGCTTCAGCTACCCGCGCTTCCGCGAGGATCAGTTGCAGCGCTTTGCCTGGAAGGTGCTCATTCCAGTGGCCCTGCTCAACATCATGGTCACTGCTGTCTTGAAAGTTGCGTTCTGATGGCCGACAAGCCGCAGGTAGTAGGTCTGGCAAAGGGGCTCGGCATAGGGCTCGGCGTCACCTTGAAGACGCTCGGTCACACCATGAAGCCGAAGAAGCTCGGCGGCGGCGC
>DATAJN010000088.1:0-7761 GCA_036262105.1 Ilumatobacteraceae bacterium | reverse complement strand
GGTCAGGTCGTCGACGCGGCGATGGTCGACGGTACGGCGACGTTGATGAGCATGTTCTGGGCCTTCAAGAGCGTCGGCCTGTTCGACGAGAACCAGCGAGGAACGAATCTGCTCGATACTGGCGCGCCGTTCTACGACGTCTACCGCTGTGCCGATGGCGAATACGTTTCGGTCGGCTCGATCGAGCCGCAGTTCTACGCCGAGCTGCTGCGTCTGACCGGCCTCGATGGCGACCCCGAGTTTGCCCGGCAGATGGACAAGTCGGCATGGCCCCACCTCAAGCAACGCATCGCCGAACTGTTCGCCACCAAGAGCCGTGGGGAATGGTGTTCGCTGATGGAGGGCAGCGATGTGTGCTTCGCGCCGGTGTTGACGATGACTGAGGCCGCCCAGCACCCACACAACGTCGAGCGTCGAACCTTCGTCGAGGTTGCCGGGATGCAACAGCCCGCGCCCGCGCCGCGGTTTTCACGTACGCCTGGCGAGATCGCCTTCCCGCCCGCGCATGCCGGCCAGCACACCGCCGATATCCTGCGCGACTGGGGCTTCGACTCCGACAGGATCGAGGCCTTGATTGCCGGCGGCGCGGTTGTCGCCAGGTGATTGCCCAGCTTCGAACGAGTCAAAGGGACGCTTGATGGGAACATTGGTCAGCTTTCACGCTCACCCCGACGACGAGTCGATCAGCACGGGTGGAACGTTGGCGCGTGCCAGCGCGGAGGGCCACCGCGTGGTGCTCGTCATCGCCACGAACGGCGAATTCGGCGAGGTGCCCGACGACCTCGCCGCAGGCGAATCGCTCGTCGACAGGCGGCGGGCCGAGGTCGGCAAGTCGGCGGCGGCACTCGGAATCCACCGTGTCGAGTGGCTGGGGTACAAGGACAGCGGCATGACCGGGTGGGAGCAGAACCAAGACCCGCAGTCGTTCCATCAGACCCCCGTGGATCACGCCGCCGAGCGCCTTGCCGAGATCCTGCGCGAGGAGGACGCCGACGTCGTCACCGTCTACGACTGGCACGGAAACTACGGCCACCCGGATCACATCAAGGTTCACAGGGTCGGTCATCGCGCTGCCGAGCTCGCCGGAGTCGAGCGTGTTTTCGAAGCAACGATGAATCGAGATCACATCGTTCGGATGATTCAGATGGCGCGTGAGGCCGGTGCACCGATGCTCGACGATGAGGAGTTCGACCCCAACGGTGGTGCCGACGACGGGAACCCGCTCGGCATGCCTGAGGCCGAACTGACACACGCGGTCGATGTTTCGGCCTACCTCCACGCGAAGCGCGAATCGCTGCGATCGCACCGCAGCCAGATCACCGATACCAGCTTCTTCCTGCAGATGCCCGACGAAGCGTTCTCGCAATCGTTCGGAATCGAGTGGTTCATCCAGAAAGGCGTGGAGCCGGGTCCTCGCCCCGGCTGGCTGTTCGAATGACTCGGCTGTACCTCGTTCGCCATGGGCGTGCAGCAGCTGGTTGGGACACCGACACCGATCCGGGTCTCGACGATCTCGGTCGCCGGCAGGCCAAGGCGGTCGCCGAACGCCTGGCAACTCTCGGCCCGTTGGCGATCCTGACGAGTCCACTGCTGCGCTGCCGCGAGACAGCGGCACATCTCGCCGAACTGTGGGAGACCGCGGCCTGCATCGAGCCGCTCGTCGCCGAGATCCCGTCGCCGGAGGGCGTGGCGATGGGCGATCGAGTCGAATGGTTGCGAACGGCGATGTCCGCAACCTGGCGGGAGCTCGGCCCGCGATACGTCACGTTCCGTGACAACGCGGTGAGATTTCTCTGCGGGCTCGACGCGGATTCCGTGGTGTTCAGCCATTTCGTGGCCATCAACGGGGCCATCGGCGCCGCGCTGGGTGACGATCGCCTGGTCGTGCGCAGCCTCGACAACTGCTCGGTCACGGTGATCGACGCCATCGACGGCGCATTACAGCTTGTTGAAAGTGGCCACGAGGCCGACACCTTGATCAGGTAATCGTCACAGGCCGTGCCAGACTTCCCACCGTGAAGCCGATCCGTCTCGCCCCCCTCGTGCTCGTGGCTCTCACCATCGCCTCGTGCGGCAGCGATTCGACCAACACGACCGAGCTCTCCTCGACGTCTTCGATCGCTGTCGGTACGTCGACATCGGTGCCGGCTGCCACCACGACAACCACTCCAGCAACTACGTCGACCTCGACATCGACGACCACCTCGACCAGCACGACCACATCGACGACGACCACAACCACTGTGGCGCCGGGCGCCGAGTTGGTACTGCGGGCCAACGCCCTCGGTGACGCCACCTTTGGCGCCGAGCCCGACGGCGTCATTGCCTACGTTTCGGCCATCATCGGGCCGCCCACCGTCGACAGCGGCTGGATCGATCCGCTCTCAGTCGGTGCCTGTCCGGGCACGGAGTTCCGTCAGGTCATCTGGGGCGATCTCGTCCTCCAGTTCAGCGACCAGAGCAGCGTGACATCCGGTCGACGCCACTTCTTCTCCTACACCTATGGGCCACCGTTGGGCGCGGCAACCGTTCCGGCCGGTTTGAAGACCGACGCCGGCATCGGAGTCGGATCCACGGTGGCCGAGTTGACCGGTACCTACCCAACGGTCGTCATCAACCCCGGCGACGACTTCGGCGGCCCGAACTTCCTCGTCAACGAGGGGCTCGCTGGATTTCTCACGGGTGTGACCCCGACCGATACGGTGACATCGGTGCTCGGCGGGCAGGGTTGCGGCGAGTAACACCGGGTACGTTTGACCGAGGAGGCAGGCTGAGATGAAGCGAATGTTGCCGGTGGCGGAACTGGCCCGCGACGAGCGGTTCTCACGGACGCGCATCGAAGATGCCGTGTT
Source organism: Ilumatobacteraceae bacterium (assembly GCA_036262105.1). Lineage (GTDB taxonomy): Bacteria > Actinomycetota > Acidimicrobiia > Acidimicrobiales > Ilumatobacteraceae > JAENVT01. The sequence continues at coordinate 4,909 of DATAJN010000088.1, read as the reverse complement.
CGATCCGCGCAACCTTGCACCCGGCGCGCAGCGCAACACCTTGGCGCCGACGTACGAGAACGCGACCGACAACGCTCGTGGCCTGATGCACGGGATCTTCGTCGGCGAGATCCAGGCTCTCGAAGGCGCCGGTCGCACCTGCTTCGACTTCGACCTCGGCGAGGGTCGCGACCAGGCACCGTTCGGGTTGAAGCTCGACATGGCCAGGCAGTGCTGGGACGAAGCCCGCCACGTCGAGATCAGCGTGAAGCTCGGTGACCACATGGGTTCCGAGATCGGCGAGTTTGCCGAGCAGACGCTGCTCTACGAGGCTGCCTGCAACCCGGATCCCGTGCTGCGCCTCACCGGAGTCAACCGAGCGCTCGAAGGGCTGGCGATCGACGTCTTCAAGACGATGCGCGACTTCGGCACCGTGCTCCACGACCCGGTGCTCGAATTCGCCGAGGACTGGATGCTGGCCGACGAGGTCACCCACGTGAAGATGGGCAGCGATTGGTTGCGTCGCCTCACGGCCCAGGATCCACAGCGTCAGAAGGATGCACTCGATTTCCAGAAGGCGGTCGACAAGCTCTTCAGCTTCGGCGGGTTCCGCGGCGAGCGCGAGGAGAATCCGGTGCACCTCGCTCGCAACTTCCGCCAGCTCGCCGGGTTCTCCGACGAAGAGATCACGGAACTGGTCGACATCGCCGCAACGGCGTTCCAGGAAGCCCAGGCCCAACAGGCGTCGCGGGCTCCTCTGGCTACGCACAGCTGATCGATCAGGGCGCTGTGGCGGTACGCGATTTCCACGAGAACTTCGCCTGGTTCGTGATCATCGGAAACGCTTTGGCCGGCACCTGGGCGTTGACGGCCAACTGGTTGCCGCAGATGCGCACGCGGGCCCTGTGGTGGTTCATTGCCACCGCCGAGCTCACTGTGTTCGTGCAGGTCACACTGGGCGTGATCTTGGTCAACAAGTACAAGTACCGATTTCCCAAGTTCCACGCGTTCTACGGGTTCGTGGCGATCATCGCCGTCGCCATCATCTATTCGTACCGCGTGCAGATGAAGCACCGTCTGTACTTGCTGTACGGCTTCGGCAGCCTGTTCATCGCCGGGCTGGGCATCCGGGCCATGCTCGTCGGCCAGGCTCGTTGACCGCTCGGTCCAACCTCAGCGCAGGTGCTCCTCGAGGGCATCGAGCGCCATGGTCAACTGAGCCGGCATCTTGCCATCGAAGCGCGCGTAGTGGGCGCGGACCTGCGGGATCGCTTGGCTCCAACCGGCGGTGTCGAGAGTGAGCAGCGCATGCAGATCGTCGTCGCTGATCGTCAAGCCATCGGTGTCGAGCCCGTCGGCGGTGGGCAACAGGCCGACGGGCGTCTCGACCGCATCGGCCTCGCCGGCCACCCGTTCGAACACCCACTTGAGAACGCGGCTGTTCTCGCCGTAGCCGGGCCAGATGTAGCGTCCGTCGTCGGCGCGGCGGAACCAGTTGACGAAGAAGATCTTCGGCAGGTTGGCAGCCGGGGTGTTCTTGCCGATGGCCAACCAGTGGGCGAAGTAGTCGGCCATGTTGTAGCCGCAGAACGGGAGCATCGCCATCGGATCGAAGCGCAGCCTGCCGACGGCGCCTTGCTGTGCAGCGGTGGTCTCGCTGGCCATGATCGAACCGAGGAACACTCCGTGCTCCCAGTCGAATGCCTGGGTGACGAGCGGAACGGTCGTCGCCCGGCGACCACCGAACAAGATCGCACTGATCGGCACACCGGCCGGATCCTGCCACTCGGGGGCGATCGAGGGGCACTGCTCCGCGGGGGCGGTGAAGCGCGCGTTCGGGTGTGCGGCCGGCGTCGTGGACTCGGGTGTCCACACCTGACCGCGCCAGTCGGTTGCCTGTGCCGGCTTGTCGTCGGTCATGCCTTCCCACCACACGTCGCGGTCGGGGGTGAGCGCCGTGTTGGTGAAGATGCAGTTGCCCCACAGGGTCTCCATGGCGTTCGCGTTGGTGTCGTAGCCGGTGCCGGGGGCAACACCGAAGAAGCCGGCTTCCGGGTTGATCGCGTGGAGCCGGCCATCGGTGCCGAACTTCATCCAGCAGATGTCGTCGCCGACGGTCTCTGCCGTCCATCCGGCGATCGTGGGCTGCAGCATCGCCAGGTTGGTCTTGCCACAGGCCGAGGGAAACGCGGCGGCAATGTACTTCGATTCGCCAGCAGGACTCGTGAGCTTGAGGATCAACATGTGCTCGGCCAGCCAACCGTCGTCGCGGGCCATCACCGAAGCGATTCTCAGCGCGAGGCACTTCTTGCCGAGCAAGGCGTTCCCGCCGTAACCCGAGCCGTACGACATGATCTCGCGCGACTCGGGGAAGTGGACGATGTACTTGTTGTCGGGATTGCACGGCCAGGCGCTGTCGGCTTCACCCGGTGCGAGCGGAGCGCCGACCGAGTGGATGCAGGGAACCCAGTTGTCCTCGCCCAGCGCATCGAGCGCGCCCTGGCCCATGCGGGTCATGATTCGCATGCTCACAGCCACATACGCACTATCGGTGAGCTGGACCCCGATGTGGGCGATGGGCGACCCGAGCGGGCCCATGCTGAACGGCACGACATACATCGTGCGGCCACGCATGGCACCGGTGAACAGTGACTTGAGCTCGGCGCGCATCTCTGACGGTTCGCGCCAGTTGTTGGTCGGGCCGGCGTCGTCGCGATCGGTGGAGCAGATGAACGTGCGGTCCTCGACGCGGGCGACATCACCCGGGTCGCTGTGCGCCCAATAGCTGTTCGGTCGCTTGGCCTCGTCGAGTTGCGTGAACGTGCCGGCGTCGACCAGTTCGCGGCAGAGCCGTTCGTACTCGTCTGCCGAGCCGTCGCACCAGTAGATCTGATCAGGCTGAAGGACAGCCTCCCACTCGTGCACCCAGGCTCTGAGGCGTTCGTTGGTGGTGGAAGCACTCATCGAAATTCGTCTCCTTGGGTCCCGTCGCGCCCGTGCGACGGATGCACCACAAAGAGTACCGTCAGGCGCCCGGAGTGGTCATATCTGCTTCCGAGCCGAGGCGCAGCCTGGTGGCCCGGCCGGAATCATCGAGGTTGAACACCACGCGCTGGCCTTGGCGCAGCATGCGAAAGATCGAGCCCTCGAGGGCGTCGACGGCCAAGTCGAACTCGGCCAGCGTCGTGTCGCTGACCACGCTGCCGTCACCCGTTGCGGGGTCGTAGCTCTTGATGACGCCCTGCACGGCCGAAGCCTCAGCCGGCCTTGACGATCTTGCCGCTCTTGATGCAGCCGGTGCAGACGTACAGCCGCTTGGGGGCGCCGCCGACCAGGGCCTTGACACGCTGGATGTTGGGGTTCCAACGACGCTTGGTGCGCCGGTGGGAGTGCGACACGTTCATGCCCCAGCTGGGGCCCTTGCCACACACTTCGCATACTGCTGCCATGGGATTCTTCCTCGACGAGATCAAACGAGCCTGGAGATGCTACCAGCCGCTCATCACCATCGGCACGTCCGCATCTCGACGTCGCACTGCCCGCGTCGCCAGTTCTCATCCGTTCGGGAGGGGTTGCCCCTAATGTTGCGGCGTGCCCACATTGGAACGGTTCAGCCCCGAGGCGTTGCGGAGCACGGTCATCACCTTCCGCGATGCGATGAAGGCTCACGCCGCAGGCATCAACCGGCTGAACGTGTATCCGGTGCCCGACGGCGACACGGGATCCAACATGGCGAGCACGCTCGGCGCCGTCGTGGCCGAGCTCGAGCAGGCGGGCCCCGAATTGGAGCCGACGTGCAACGCGATCAGTCACGGAAGCCTGATGGGGGCTCGCGGCAACAGCGGCGTGATCCTCAGCCAGATCCTGCGCGGCTTTGTCGGCACCTTGAGAAATGCCAATGACCTCACTGCTGCCAAGGTGGCCGAAGGCCTGAAGGCGGCGTCGGCCGCGGCCTACCTGGCGGTGCTCAAACCGGTCGAAGGGACGATTCTCACGGTGGTGCGCGAGTCTGCCGACGCCGCCGCAGCCGCGGCGGCCGACGGGGCCAGCCTCGCCGGGATGTTTCGAGCCGCCCGCACCGCCGGGAAGAAGGCTCTCGACAACACTCCCGAGCTCCTGTCTGTGCTCAAAGATGCCGGAGTCGTCGACGCGGGTGGCGCCGGCTTCATGCTGCTGCTCGACGCGGCCCTCTTCGTGGTCGACGGCGAGCCGCTGCCGGAGGCGGACGAGGGCGATGGGCCGTCTGCCGAGCAGTTGGCGCTGGTTTCGCGGCGTCACTCCCAAGACGGCGGCGTCGACGTCAGCGAACAGCGCTACGAGGTGATGTACTTCGTCGATCTCGTCGACGATCACATCCAGGACTTCAAGGAGGCGTGGGGGGAGATCGGCGATTCGATCGTGGTCGTCGGCGGCGACGGCCTGTGGAACTGCCACGTGCACACCAACGACATCGGCGCGGCAATCGAAGCCGCTCTGAAGTTGGAGGGTCGCCCGAGCCAGATTCGAGTCACCGATCTCTTCGAGGAAGTTGCCGAGGAGCATGCGGTTCGCGAAGCCGTTATCCGCGGCGCGCACAGCCACTCCCGCGCCGCCTTCGGCCTACCCGCTGTCACGTGCGCTGTCGTCGCGGTCGCCAGCGGTGATGGGCTGGCCGAACTGTTCGGGCAACTTGGCGTGCAGGGAGTGGTCACCGGTGGACAAACGCTCAATCCGTCGACCGCAGAACTGCTTGCCTCGGTCGAGGCAGTCAACGCCGATCAGGTCGTGGTGTTGCCGAACAACAAGAACATCATCCCCGTCGCCGAACAGCTCGATGCCTTGACCACGAAGTCGGTGAGGGTCGTGCCCACCACCTCCATGCCGGCGGCACTCGCCGCATTGGTGGTGTACGACCCCGAGGCCGATGCCGACGGCAACCTCGAGGAGATGA
>DATAJN010000087.1:0-2591 GCA_036262105.1 Ilumatobacteraceae bacterium | reverse complement strand
CTCGATGAGCGGTGTGCGCAGCTCGGTAGCGATCGTCTGGGCGACTGCTGCGAGCATCAACAGCACACCAAGAGCAACCAGGCTCGGGGCAAGGTCTCCGGCGTCGACCCTGCCGCCGTGGGCGAGCAGGTTGAGCAGCGTGCGACCGACGAGTAGTTGACCGGCGATGGTCACCGACGTGACGATGCTCGCAACGATGATGAAGAGCAGCTGCCGCCGTCCCGACGAGTAGACGAGGGCGATCGCCAGGCGAGTCGTGCTCAGTGTCTTGGACTTGCGACCGGCGCTCATCCCTTCACCGAGGCCGACACGGCCTGCAGGTAACTCGCCTTCTCCTCGGCGTCGTCGCTCTCGTTGACGCGTGGGGGACGCAAGAACCTGCGCAGCAAGCGGGCCCCTCGTTCGGGAACGGCATACAGCGTCGCGGCGAGAGAAGACCTCACCGATCGCGTGTACACGCGCGACGGGGTGCTCCGATCGTGCAGCTGCACGGAAGGCCCGAATCCCGACGCGACACGGTCGGCTACCCGCAACGACACGGGTGTGAGCGCGTGGATGATCTCGTCGGGGAACTCGGCGTCGAGCAGGCCACGAGCGCGCGCCAGAATGAGGCCGACAGGTGGCGCACAGCGAGCGGAGCGGCACCGCCGTACCAGTTCGTCGAGGTCGGGTTGCTCGACGGCAAGTGCTCGCTCGACGTCCTTGTGCCACACGAGACGATGGCCATCGGAGCGAGCGGCGTGGAATGCGAGCATGAGGAGGGTGTCGACCGGGTCGAGCGTGGGCACGTTCACGCCGGACACGACCACTCGACGGGCGCGCCCGACCATCGCCTCCGGATCGATCGCGAATGGCCGGCGATCCTCGTGTGAGTAGTGGAGGTGCCAGTGCAGGTCGATCGAGACCAACGGACTCGTCAAGCTGACCTGGCCGGCGAGCATCCTTTCGGCAAGGGCCCAGTTGTGGATGCCGTGTTCGTAGCCGAGATCTTCGAGCAGTTGCATCCCCAGCGCGAAGTCACGCCGGTCGAGCAGCAGGTCGAGGTCACCGTACGTGCGGTCGCCGACGTCGGGGTAGAAGAGGCCGGCGACGACCGGTCCCTTCATCACCACCCACGACAACTCGGCCTCGTCGAACACCCGGGCGATCTGGCTCAGCGCGCCGACGACGCGGAGATGGTGGAGCGCCGACTGAGTGCGCCGTACGCCGAGCTCGGCGCGCACGTTGTCGGGGACACCCGTAACACCGTCGAGACCGCGGAGCACAGTTCCGGCGACTCGGTGGAGGCCCGCCGCAGCGGGCAAGGCGTGCATGGGCGCCGCGTCGACCAACGGCCGTAGCTCGTCTCGCGCATCGGCGCGACCGGCCGCCGCAGTAGCCCGGATCAAGACGGCGCGAAGCGCAGTCCGTTCCGCACGCGTCAGGGTGTCGAGCCCCACAGTGCCGCCATTCATTGTCTCCGAACACTACCGACACATCAACCGCTCACGACAGGCTGCGTGCGTCGTTGCCACCAATGCGTTCCTGGGTGAGCCAGTAGAGGTAGCCAAGGGCTGGAAGCACGGTCACCGCGGCAAGACCGAAGACCACGATCAGCGACCACAGCGTGGCCCGAGCTCCAGCGGCATCGTCAATTCGCGCCGCGTCGACGAGGATCCAGGGATATTGGGCGAGGCCCCAGCCGGCCACGACCGAGGCGACCGCCACGACTGCGGCGACGCGGGCGCTCTTGGGGCGGTCTCGCCACAGAAGCAGCAACGACGCGAGCCCGGCAGCGGCCGACACGAGCACGACGGGGAGGGCGACGCCGGTCAGCCGGTCGAACAGCCGCGGTGCGTCGTCGTGCAACGGGATGATGCCTGCGAGGGCGGCGAGACCGGTAGCGACGCCTGCCGCCAGGGCGCGCTTTCGACAGGCGGCGACCAGGTCGAGATTGCCCTGGCGGGCGGCTTCAGCGGTGAGGAACACCGCTGCGAGAAAGGCGCTCGTGAAAACGGCGAGAACGCCACCGACGAGCGATGTGTCATTCACCCACGAGTGCCAGCGACTGCCAGCTCCGTCGAGCGGGACACGGCCTGATGCGACTGCTCCGACAATGGCGCCGAAGAAGAACGGAGTCACCACGGACGACATGGCGAAGATCGCACCGAAAAATCGCGCATTGGCAACGGTCGACGTGAACTTGCGAAAGGCGAACGCACTACCGCGCAGGACGATCCCGAAACCGGCAAGGGTCAGTGGTACGAACAGCGTCTCGCACATCGCCGCGAACGCGCTGGGAAACGCCGTCCACAAGTACACGAACACGAAGATGAGCCATACGTGATTTGCTTCCCACACTGGTCCGATCGAGTCGTCGATCAGTGAACGCATCGGTCCGCCACGTCGCGCGTCTCCGGCCGTCAGATCCCACACCCCACAGCCGAAGTCGGCACCTGCGAACACTGCGTAGGCGATGACGCCGACGAACATGATTGCGGCAACGACGATCTGAAGGCTCATTCGGCGACCGATTCGTGGCGAGAAGAGTACGGAGTGGGTAGATCGATCGCGGATCCTTCACGCCAACGTCGCGCCATGCTGCGCAGAAC
>DATAJN010000086.1:0-5532 GCA_036262105.1 Ilumatobacteraceae bacterium | reverse complement strand
GTGCCCGACGAACGCCTTGGTGAAGAAGTCGCCGTCGTCGTGCATCTTGTCGACGGCGCAACGCTGACACCCGACGAACTTCGTGCATTCCTGTCGACGAAGATCGCCGCTTTCATGATCCCATCGCGGGTGACGATCACGTCCGACCCCCTGCCGCGTAACCCGGCAGGCAAGTTCTTGAAACGCGAACTGCGTCAGGGCTTGGTGTCGTAGACGACGCTCACCTGACAGAACGCGTTGAAGCTGAGGTCAAATGCACCGACCCTCACGGTGTACGACTCGCCAGTTTCTGCAATTTCCGGGGTGGGCGGAGTGATCAGAGTATGAACAATTCCGGTCGTCGCGCCGAGATTCGCCACGGTGCCGAGATGCGAGATTGTCGACCCCGAACCGGTGATGGTCGTCCTGATGAGGTCGACCGAATAGATGCCTGGGCCGGCGGTATCCAAGACGACGGTGTCGACCGAGATCAATCGCGAGCCGATCGGCATGTGGATGGGGACCTCGCCGTAGATCCCAGAACCGGTGGTGTTGGTGATGCAACTGTTCATGGTCGTGGTCGTGAGACCCGTGTACTGCTCCCATGCCATCTCGTACGGGCCGTACACCTCGGTGCGCAGTGTGTCGTTCACATTCGCATCGATCTCCGCCTTGGTGTAGTAACGATCGTCGTGGTTGTGGTCGGCGTAGTAGCCGACCGCGTCCGCCAGCACGTCGACAGTCCCCGCGAGGTTGAACAGGTTGATCGCTCCGCTGCCGGAGAGCTTGACGTCTACCTTGTTCGGCGTCGGCGCGGCACCCGCTGTCCAGTTGAGGTTCGACGCCTGCGGTGGTGCGGCGTCGGCGGGATAGACCGTCAGGAAACTGCTGGCGGTGCCCCCAACGGCGGTGACGTTCATCGAGATCGCTGTGGCATCCGTGGGGATGACGCAGTGGCCGTTGGTACCAGTCACCGGTTGGGTGTATGCCTCACCCGGCCCGATTGGAGTCGCCCGCGGCCCGACGTTGACATCCGATCCCGATCGGGTGTCGAAGAGGCGGCATGGCACGATCGGCACGAACACCGAACGGTTGCCGGTCGTGACGGCTGCGCTGGCGCTCGGCATCACGACCCCGGCTCCGAGAATCACAGCTACCGCGGCGCCCACTGCCGACCATCGACTGCGTTGAAACATTCCTGCCTCCCGATCACTCTCGACGTGCGCTTTGCTGCGAATACATCGGCAGCCGTCACCGCTCCCTTTAATTCCGACTTGATTGGTCGGGATTTGGGTCAGTAGCGTTGCCGCCATGAGTGGCGCATGGGGATTCGAAACACGTCAGATCCACGTCGGGGGAGACCCTGATCCAACAACCGGTGCGCGAGCCGTACCGATCTACCAGACGACGAGCTACGACTTGGGCGACTCGGCGCGGGCCGCCAACCTCTTCGCCCTCGCCGAGGTCGGCAACATCTACACGCGGATCATGAACCCCACTCAGGGCGCGCTGGAAGCCCGGCTCAACGCCCTCGAAGGTGGATGCATCACTGCCATCGGCATTCCCGGCACGCTCGTCGTCAGCTCAGGGCAGGCCTCGGAGATGTTGGCGATCACGACCATCGCCGAAGTCGGCGACCACGTCGTTGCCTCGCCCTCGCTGTACGGCGGTACCTACAACCTGCTCCACTACACGTTGCCGAAGCACGGCATCGAAGTCACCTTCGTCGACGACCCCGACGACCTCGAGCAGTGGCGCAGCGCAGTTCGACCGAACACCAAATTGTTCTTCGGCGAGGTGCTGTCGAACCCGAAGAACGACATCTTCGACATCGAAGGCGTCTCCAAGGTGGCTCACGATGCCGGTGTGCCGCTGATCGTCGACAACACCGTTCCCACGCCGTACCTCATCCGGCCGATCGAGTGGGGCGCCGACATCGTCGTTCACTCGTTGACAAAGTTCATCGGTGGTCATGGCACGTCGATCGGCGGTTCCATCACCGACGGCGGCACGTTCGACTTCGGCAATGGTCGGTTCCCCAACTTCACCGAGCCCGATCCGAGCTATCACGGGTTGCCCTACTGGCCGGCGCTCGGTCACGGCGCGTTCATCCTGAAAGCGCGCGTGCAGGGGCTTCGCGACACCGGCGCGGCGATCTCGCCGTTCAACGCCTTCCTCTTCCTGCAAGGCCTGGAGACACTCAGCCTGCGGATGGAACGTCATTTCTCCAACGCGGCCAAGGTTGCCGAGTTCCTGCAGGGGCGTGACGAGGTCGAGAGTGTGATCTGGGCCGGTCTACCGTCGAGCCCGTGGCACGAGCGGGCCACCAAGTACGGGCGCGGCAAGGGCTATGGGTCGATCATCTCCTTCATCATCAAGGGTGGCAAGGAAGCGGGCACGAGCTTCGTCGAAGCGCTCGAGCTCCACAGCCACGTCGCCAACATCGGCGACGTGCGCAGCCTGGTGATCCAGCCGGCCACCACGACTCACAGCCAGCTCAGCGAAGAGGAGCAGGCCTCGACTGGGGTCTTCCCGGGTCTTGTGCGCCTCAGTGTGGGCCTGGAGTCGATCGAAGACATCCTGGCCGACCTGGAAGCAGGGTTCCGCGCCGCCAAAGGCTGACGAGCGGGAGGTCTAGCTTTCCCGGACCTGCGCGAGCACGACGGGGTTCGGCTGTCCGTTCCAAGTCGCGGTGAGCCCGATGGCTGGGCGAGGTCCGGGCGCGGGGCGTCGGAACACAGTCAGCTCGAAGCGATCGTTCTGAAACACGGTGCTCGTCGCGTCGTCATGTCCCAGTTCGAAGCCATCGACCGGCACTTTCTCCTGCGTCCATCCCCCGCCCTGGATGCGCACGTTGCTCGGCGCGATGTACCAGCGGCCGTCGTACACGGCCATGCCGAGGGCCTCACCCTGACCTGTCATCGCAACGGCGGCGAGCATCACGACGAGTCGAGGGTCGCGCAGTCCGTCGTACACCCAGCGAGTGCCGAGCACGGAGTGCTGCATCTCGACAATGAGGGCGTCGTCGGCCCCTTCGAGGGGTTCGTCTCGGTACGTGAGCGGGATCTGCAGCAGCGTGGTTCCGAACCTGACGAGGTGGGTTTCCATCCCGACGCGAGCGTCAGGATCGTCGAAGCGGAAGGCACCGATCACCTCCATGGGAACGTCGGTTGGTGGACCCCACGGTTGCGTCGGAGCCCACTTGGCGATGAGCTCCGTCTTGGTCGGCGTGATCGTTGCGCGGTGGACAATGGCCATGACCGCTCAGCGTAGGCACCTTGCGCGACGCAGACGTCAGTTCGACCAAGCGTTTGACGGCTGAGGCCCCGTATGGGGGGTGTGTGTTCACAATCGCAGTGCGGTATCTCCGCTAGGTGTCCTCGTCGCGTTGGTCGCGGAGGAAGCGCTCGAAGTCGGCGCCGAGATCGTCGGCTGATGGAATCGCCGCCTCTGCACGCTGGTCGTACTCGCGCTCGAGCATCGCAACGTAGGCGGTGGCCTGTTGGTCTTCGGCCACCGCTTCGTCGTGCAGCACACGGCGCCTGGCGGCGTCGACGGCCAGGCGCGCCGTATGCACGGGGATGCCGATCACGTGATGAAGATGCTGCAGCAGTGCGATGGACGACTGCGGATGCTCGGCGTTGCCGAGGTAGTGGGGTACTCCGACACGCAACGAAACAGCCGGCACGCCGGCCCGATCGAGGCGTTCCTGCAGCACGCCGACAAGACCGGTGATGCCCTGGTAGCGCGGCGGTGACAGGCCAAGCGCGCTGATCAGACTGCGATTGGTGGTGCTACCGACGACGAGCGGCGGCCGAGTGTGGGGGATGGTGTCGGCGACGGCGCCGACCGTGACGACGACTTCGCACTTCGTCTGCGTGGCCACCTGGAGCACGCAGTCGGCGAACGTCGCGTAACGCAGATGCGGTTCGACACCGGCGAGCACCACGAGATCGTGCGGGGCGCCCGGGAAGCGGGCGAACCGGAACTCGTTGAGCGGCCAACGGATGTGCCGCACTTCGTCGTCGTCGAGTTCGACGTGCGGTCGCTCCTGCGTGAAATCGAAGAACGGGTCGGGATCGATCGACGCCACGACAGGCGCCATCCGATCAGCGAGCAACTCGTTGATCGCTACTGTGGCGACCTCGGCGATGTCGAACCAACCGCGTAGGGCGATCACCATGATCGGGCTGTTCAGGGGCGCTGTACCCTCGAAGTAGGTCGACAGGACCTCCGCCACGTTCACCCGGCGAGCGCCTCCACGACGTAGTCGATGCAGCCCGTGAGGCTGGCGACGTCGTCGGGTTCTATGGCGGGAAACATGCCGATGCGCAGCTGGTTGCGGCCGAGCTTGCGGTAGCTGTCGGTGTCGACGATGCCGTTGATCCGCAACGCCGCGCACACGTCGTCGGCGCGCACCGACTCGTCGAGATCGATCGTGCCGACCACGGCCGAACGCTGAGCTGGGTCGGTCACGAAGGGTGTCGCGTAGTCGGACGTGACCGCCCAGTTGTACAGGTAGGCCGATGACCTGAGGCAACGATCGACGCACCAGTCCAGCCCACCGTTGTCGAGCATCCATTGGAGCTGTTCGTGCAGCAGCACGAGCGTGCCGAGCGCAGGAGTGTTGTAGGTCTGGTTGGCCACGGAGTTGTCGAGGGCGATCTTCAGATCCAGCGACGCCGGCGCCCAGCGTCCCGACTCGCCGATCGAGACGATGCGGGCCTGCGCTGCCGGCGAGCATGCAGCCAGCCACAGCCCACCATCGCTGGCAAAGCACTTCTGGGGGGCGAAGTAGTACACGTCGACATCGTTGGGCGACCATGGCAACCCACCGGCCGCCGACGTGGCATCGACCACGACGAGCGCGTCGTTGCCATGTGGCCGGCGAAGATCCATCGACACACCGGTCGATGTCTCGTTGTGGGTGAGGGCGACGACATCGACCCCATCCGGCACGGGCCCGATCGCGGGATGGGTGCCCGGGTCGCTGCGGATCACCACTGGGTCGGCGAGGTGAGGAGCCTTGGCCGCGGCCTCGGCGAACTTCGACGAGAACTCGCCGAAGACGTAGTGCTGGCTCCGCGCACTCACCAGGCCGAAGGTGGCGACGTCCCAGAACATGGTTGACCCGCCGTTCCCCAACACGATCTCCCAACCCTCTGGCAGGGAGAAGAGCTCGGCGAGGCCGGCGCGAATCGAGCCGACGAGGTTCTTCACAGGTGGTTGCCGATGCGAGCTACCGAGCAGATTGCTGTTGGCCTTGGCGAGCGCCAATGCCTGCTCGGGACGGATCTTCGACGGACCACACCCGAACCGCCCGTCGCTGGGCAGCAACGAACGAGGGATCTCCATCAGCGTGGGGGTCTGCACCCTGTCAGTCTCGCCCGCCGAAAGGGAGGGTCCAACGGGCTTTGACGAAATGTCGCCCCGATGCCGCGGGCGCCTCCAACTAGGCTCGGGATTGCAACTCCAATGAAGGGCTCAGCAATGAACCGCACCTCCGAACGCCTCGCCACCATCGCCGAATCGGCCACCCTCGCGGTCGACGCC
>DATAJN010000085.1:0-7130 GCA_036262105.1 Ilumatobacteraceae bacterium | reverse complement strand
GGCCTGGATGATCCCGGTCAGTGACCGATTCAAGCGGAGAGAAGCGGCCAGAGTCAAAAGTCCGCGCGTCGTGACTCGCGCCTGACCCGCTGATCTGGGTGCCACTGTGCGCAGGGAGCAGCCTTGAGCCGTTGCCCCAGTCTGGCACCCGGATTCCTGGTGATGCAGCGACGGCTTCGGCGCTGCGCCGATTGTCCCAATCACGACTTGAGCGAACCGACCAATCCTGGCGGTCTACGCTGGCGCTCGCCGGCCAGGACGGCTCGAAGCTGTCCGCCTGTCGCCGGTGGTAGCTCCTAAGCGAGCCCCGAAAGGGAGGATGCACGTGATCAGTGACCAAGACGTGTTCGACTACCACGAGCTGCCACGCCCGGGGAAGCTCGAGGTCATTCCATCGAAACCGTGCATGACCCAGCACGATCTCTCGTTGGCCTACACACCGGGTGTGGCCCGACCCTGCCTCGCCATCCAGGAGAGTCCCGAGTTGGTGAACCGATACACGGGGAAAGGGAACCTCGTGGCGGTCGTCAGCAATGGCACGGCCGTGCTCGGCCTCGGCGACATCGGCCCGCTCGCTGCCAAGCCGGTCATGGAGGGCAAGGCCGTGCTCTTCAAGCGATTCGCCGGGATCGACGTCTTCGACCTGGAGGTCGACGCCCGCGACCCGGACGATCTTGTCAGGGTCGTCGCCGCGTTGGCGCCCACCTTCGGAGGAATCAACCTCGAGGACATCAAGGCGCCCGAGTGCTTCTATGTCGAGGAGGAGCTGCGCCGTCGGCTCGACATCCCCGTGTTCCACGACGACCAGCACGGCACCGCAATCATCTCGGCTGCGGCCTTGCTCAACGGCCTGATTGTCGTCGGCAAGCGGATCGAGGACGTTCGGGTCGTGTTCTCGGGAGCGGGGGCTGCCGGCATCGCCTGCGCCGAGATGTTCATGCAGCTGGGGGTACAGCGCGAGCACATGCTCATGGTCGACTCCGTCGGCGTGGTGCACGAGGGTCGGCTCGAGCGGATGAACCCCTACAAGGCACGCTTTGCCGCCGACACAGATCTGCGCACGCTCGGCGAGGCGATGCGGGGTGCCGACGTCTTCCTGGGCGTCTCCACGCGAGACGTGCTCACGCCCGACATGCTGCGAACCATGGCCGACGCCCCGATCGTGCTCGCCCTGGCCAACCCCGATTCGGAGATCGACTACGAGCTGGCCGTGCGGACACGCAGCGACGTCCTCATAGCGACGGGACGTTCAGACTTTCCCAACCAGGTGAACAACGTCCTCGGCTTTCCTTTCATCTTCCGGGGGGCGCTCGACGTGCAGGCGACCACCATCAACGAGCCGATGAAGCAGGCGGCCGTACGAGCGATCGCCGAACTGGCGAGAGAAGATGTCCCCGAGCAGGTGTTGGCGGCCTACGGCCTGCACGAGCTGCGGTTCGGACAGACGTACCTGATTCCGAAGCCATTCGACCCGCGCGTCCTGCTGCGGGTCGCCCCAGCGGTTGCCCGGGCCGCGATGGAATCTGGAGTGGCCCGCCGTCCGCTCGTCGATCTCGGTGCTTACGAGGAGCAACTGGAACGCACCCTCGGCCCGTCGCGAGCAGTCATGCAGTTCGTCGTTCACACGGCGCAGCGTCGGTCGCCTCGCCGGCTGGTCTTCGCCGATGGCGAGGACGAGAGTGTGCTGCGGGCGGTACGCGCCGTCGTGGACCAGCACATCGCTCGCCCCATCCTGTTAGGACGGCCCTCCGTGATCGGACCTCGCGCCCACGAGCACGGTCTTCACCTCGATGACGACGACATCGTCGATGTGGAGACCTCGGCAGTGAGCGCACGGCTGGCCGACCGCTTGTACGAGCTTCGCCAGTTGCACGGCATGACGCCTCTGGCCGCTGCCACCCTCATCCTCGATCCGACGATCTACGGGCTCATGCTCGTGCGCGAGGATCTTGCCGACGGGTTCGTCGGAGGCCGAACCCGCGCCTACCCCGACACCATTCGGCCCGCCATCCAGCTCGTGGGTCTTCGAGATGGTGTTTCGCGGGTCTCGGCGGTGCAACTCTTGGCGCTCAAGGACCGCCTCGTCTTCTGCGCCGACACCATGGTCAACATCGATCCGTCAGCCGAGGAGCTGGCCGAGATCGCCATCCTCGCCGCCGAGGCCGCCCACATGTTCGGAATCGAGCCGCGAGTGGCTTTGCTCTCCTTCTCGAGCTTCGGCTCTGTCCAGCACCCGCTCGCGGCGCGGGTGGCTCGCGCCGTCCAACTGGTGCACGAGCAGCGGCCAGAACTGGTAGTCGACGGCGAGATGCACGTTGATCCGGCGGTGGTCGAAGAGATCGCCCGCGAGAACTACCCGCACTCGCGAATCCAGGGCGATGCCAACGTCTTCATCTTTCCCAACCTCGCGTCCGGCAACATCGGCTACAAGCTCGTCCAGCGGCTCGGCGGCGCCGAGGCCATCGGACCCGTCCTCCTCGGCATCCGACGTCCGGTGGCCGTGCTGCAGCCGGGCTCCACCGTGTCCGACATCGTGAACCTCGCCGCAATCACTGCAGTCGCGGCCGACCTCCAAGCGAGCAGCCGCCACGATTGACCCGCGAAAGCGCTTCTCTACCAGCAAGTTCACTTGCTCTATTCTGAATGGTTGCCGGAAGAACCCGGCGATTGATCGAGCACGGAGAGTCCATCATGGCAGTCAATGCATTCATCTCGTTCTTCGACAAAGCCGATGGCGAGTCGGTCCAGAAGGGCAAGGAAAAGTGGGTCGAGATCCAGGGATGGGACTGGGAAATCGAGGCCGAGACCAGCTGGACCAAGGGTGGCGGCGCCAGTGTCGGCAAGCCCAACCCTGGCGCGATGAGCTTCGAGCACTATTTCGATACCTCATCGACGGTGATCATGGGCTACATCTGCACCGGCAAGGCCTTCCCGAAGGTCGAGCTGCAGATGGCAAAGCCCACCGCCAGCGCACAGCCGGCGACCTACTTCACGATGGTGCTGGAAGGCGCGTTCATCACCAGGGTCAGCAACAGCGGCACGGAAGAAGGCGATGTGCTGCAGAGGGTCGAAATGGTCTTCAAGACCGTCAAGATCGATTACAAGCCGCGGGACAACGCGTCAGGCAAACTCGGCGCGGTCAGGACGTTCAGTTGGGACATACCTGCGGGCACGGCCTCGCCGTCGGCCTGATCGGCGGACCCTCGGTTCAGCACCGGGTTCAGCAACCTGCTCATAGTCTCTAAAGTCTCGACGCGTTCCGCCGATTTAACGGACTATGAAACGGGTCACGATCGGCTGGCTGCTGATCACTGCGGCGGCAGCGGTTGCGTACTTCGTCCTGCCCACGACTCCGTTGTCCAAGCTTCTCCTGTACAACGGGATCGCGCTTTCGGCAGTGATCGCCACCATGGTGGGGATTCGACGCAAACGCCCGGAGAATCGGCGGGCATGGATGCTCATCCTCGCAGGAATGATCTCATTCCTTGCCGGCGACATCTGCTACTACATCCTCGACGCTGTCAGCGAAACGACCCCGTTCCCTTCGCCGGCGGACGCACTCTACCTGTGCATGTATCCGCTGGTCATTTGCGGACTGCTGCGCCTCATCCGCCAGATCTCCCCGGGGCGCGACTGGCCCTCGCTGTTGGACGCTTCGATCGCGGCCGTCGGCACCTTTGCGGTGCTGGGGGTGCTGGTGATCGACACGTACGTCGCCGATGGCTCGATGCAATTCGCCGGCCGCTTGATCTCGGTGTGCTACCCCGTGATGGACGTCGCCCTCGTCGCCGTCGCCGTGCGCCTCGTCGGCGTGGTTCCTCTTCGCCGTCCTGCATACGCCTTGCTGGCGGCCGGGCTGTGCAGCCTGCTGGTCGCCGACACGATCTACGGCGTGCTCAACTCGGCCGGCACGTTCCAGACCGGCGGGGTTGCCGACCTTTGCTGGCTGGGATTTTACGTCTTGGTCGGCACGGCTGCGCTGCAGCCGGCGATGCCCCGCTCGGAGGAGATGCGCAGCTCATCGTCGAGCCAGCTCTCACGGACCCGCTTGTCGATGCTCTGTCTCATCACCCTCGCCGTCCCGACCATCGACCTGGTCTGGGGCAAACCTGCCGACAAGACGCTCACCGCGATCACGTCGATGGTGATGTTCGTGCTCGTTCTCGGTCGATTGGGGGGCCTCATGGGAGTGGTCCTGCGGAGCGAGCAACGTGCCCGTCTCGACACCTTGACCGGACTTGCGAACCGTCTGCTGTTCGACGAACACGTGGCTCGTTCGGTCGCACGAGGCGGGGAGGGGGTGATCTCTGT
Organism: Ilumatobacteraceae bacterium; assembly: GCA_036262105.1. Taxonomy (GTDB): domain Bacteria; phylum Actinomycetota; class Acidimicrobiia; order Acidimicrobiales; family Ilumatobacteraceae; genus JAENVT01. Next base: position 2,819 of record DATAJN010000085.1, on the reverse strand, counting down.
CTTGTTCGTCGACCTCGATGACTTCAAGGTGGTCAACGACAGCATCGGTCATCAGGCGGGGGACGATCTGCTCATCGCCGTCGCCGGACGGCTGCGATCATGTGTGCGAGATGGCGACTTGGTCGCTCGGCTGAGTGGCGACGAGTTTGCAGTCTTGCTCGAGAGTGCGGTGGATGAGAAGGAAGCAATCAGAGTTGTCCGCAGGCTCCAGGAGCAGATGCGGATGCCGGTGGTGGTCGGCGGTCGTGAGGTTCTGATCTCGGCCAGCGTCGGGCTCGTCGTGGAGGCACGATCTACGGTCGATCGTCCCCAGGCGCTCCTTCAGGCCGCCGACGTAGCGATGTACCGCGCCAAGAGCAAGGGCAAGGGTCGATTCGAGATCTTCGACCACGAGATGTACAAAGAACAGCTCGACCTGCTCGATCTCAAGGGTGACCTTGCCGTGGCCCTCGAGCGCGGACAGTTCGAAGTGTTCTATCAACCCATCGTCGATATGGGCGACGAACGGATCGTTTCGATCGAATCCCTGATCCGGTGGCATCACCCGACACGCGGGCTGGTCACACCCGATCGGTTCATCTCGCTCGCCGAGCAGACCGGTCTGATCGTTGCCATTGGCCGCTGGGTGCTCCGTGAGGCTTGTCAACAGCTCAGCCGGTGGCAGCGGCAGCTACCCGAGACGGCGCCGCACTCCGTCAGCGTCAACCTTTCGGCGCGGCAGCTCCACGATCCGGATCTGGTCAAAGACGTCATGGACGCGCTCCGCGAGTCGGGGCTCAACGCGTGGCAACTCACGCTCGAGCTCACCGAGAGCATGATGATCGACGAATTCGAGCGCGCCAGCCGGATTCTCGAGCAACTCAGGGCCAATGGCGTCCAGATTGCCATCGACGACTTCGGCACCGGATTCTCATCGCTGAGCTACCTCCGGCGGCTTCCGGTCGACATCATCAAGATCGACCGATCGTTCGTCATGGAGATGCGGAACTCGGCGACGGCAGAGGCGTTGGTCAGACTGGTGATCGATCTCGCCAGAGTGCTCGAACTGCGCACCGTCGCAGAGGGAGTCGAGGATGGAGAGCAAGCCGAGCATCTCTCGTCGCTGCTTTGCGATGAGGGCCAGGGTTACTTCTTCGCCCGACCACAGCCGGCAGCGGCGATCAAAGCGCTCCTGACCCCGCGGCAGAAGAGCCCAGCTGTCGACCACCGTTCACTTCCGCAGTTGGACGTCGCAGTCGTCGAGGGTGATCACTCTCTGGCAGACCTCACTGCCGACCTTGGCGCGTTGCACGCGGAGTTCGGGGTTCCCGTCAACGCCCGCATGCGTTGGCTACAGGTCTGGTCGTCGCTGGAGACGAGCTGGACGCCCTGGGCTGTACTCGTACGCGAGCAGGAGTCGGGGCGCCTGAGTGCCGCGGCGCTGCTTGCCCGGCGCGAGGCCGACGGCGTTCACGAGGTCGTGGCCATGGGTCATGGCCCATTCGGCACGACACGATTCGCGGCGCGTGACGAGCCCAGCGCGCGTGTGCTCGCTCGGGCGGTGGCCGACCAGATCGCGGCACTGCCCGACCCCTGGACTCTCACGCTCGACAACCTCAGTGAAGGCGATCTGGTCGGGCAGGTCCTGATGGAGCTACTGCCCAATGCGACGGCGACGCCCGTTTCGAGCGTCCCCTTCGTCGACCTCGCGGCGCTTCGGAACGGCGCCGACCCGTACACGCACAACATGCGACGGCAGCTGCGCAAGGCGGAGAACCGATTGGCGACCGATGGACTTCGAGCCGACGTTCAGTTTGCTCGTACCGACCCGGAGATCGGGCTGTTGCTGCCACAGCTCGAACGAATCCACGTCGATCGCGATCACGCTGCAGGTCGGGCCAGCGACCTCGACGACACCAACATCCTCCAACTCTGGCGGCGACTGATCCTGGCCCACACGGTCGGCGAGCAGATCGAGATCGCCACTCTGGGGATCGAGGACTCCATCGTGGCATATGTGGTCGGACTGCGCGATGGCACGACGTATCGGGTGTTCGACGGCCACTTCGATACGGTTTGGGCGCGCTATTCCCCCGGACGGCTGATCGAGTGCGCTGTGTTGCAGCACTTGATCGCCGACGAGCAGTACGACACAGTCGACTGGATGATCGGCGTCGCGGCAGAGAAGATCCTCGTCGCCACAGGTGCGCGTGGTGGGCTCATGCTGAGGGCCGCGTCGCAGCTCCCAGCGCGGCACGATGCCCCGGCATTAGCAGGAGTGTTCGCCGAGCCATGATCACCCTGTCGGTGCTCGCGTCACACGCTTGGTCGAACCATCGTGTGTCGATCCAGCGCCCCAGCGACCGCTGAACGATTCGGCACCGCAAGCTTGGTCAGGACGGCCGAGACATGATGGTCGACGGTCTTGGGTGCCACGACGAGCCGCTCGGCGATGTCTACGTTCCTCAAACCTTGGGCAAGGAGCGCGGCCACTTCGAGCTCGCGGGCCGTGAGGCCGGCGGGGTTGGAACGTGTCGTGGCTCGCACTCCACGGGGAATGTTGCGGACGCCGGCCAGCCGCAAATCACGCGTGACCGCGGCTCGGGCTGACGTGGCGCCGAGCTTGTCGAGCAGGCCCATGCCTGCGTCCAAGGCGTTGGTGTCGGAGCTGAAGCACGACGCCAACGCCTCCTCGTAGGGGCATCCCATGTCTTGCCACGCCGCAGCCGCTTCTTCGAACTGGCCCTCCACCATCAGCCACCACGGCGATCCGCGGCGCGTGAACTCAGGCACGTCGAGCCCCAAGCATTTCGCCCACCAAGCGCTGGCGGCCACCTCAC
>DATAJN010000084.1:0-12077 GCA_036262105.1 Ilumatobacteraceae bacterium | reverse complement strand
ATCTCGGCATCGTCGGCGACGTGCACAAGGTGCTTCCGAAGTTGATCGAAGCACTGCAGTCCCGCGGCTGACCGCGACACGGACGGCTGCTTCAGCAGGTAGCGCGAGGCCGCACGACGATCGCGGGCGGCGAAATGGGCGCCGGCGGACCGATTCGCCGCCTGCGCTGGCAGACCGGACTTGTTGCCGTACGTCAACCGGCGTCGTGGGCGATCAGCGCCCACGCGTAGCCCTCCGCCGGATCGGCGACGGCCAGTTGCAGCTCCCAGCCGAGGTGCGGTTCACCAGCGTCCCACCAGTACCAATCGAGTGAGGCGACAGCGTTGCCGAGCTCGTCGGGCTCGACGGGCCATCTGTCGGCGAGGTCGGCGAGCGATGTCATCACCCACCATGCGCCGAACCGGCCGATTGCACCGCCGCGACGGCGGCCATGAGCCCCACCCGTTGCTCCTGCCCACGCCAACCAGGCCATCGCCATGGATGGCGACAGCCGAGCAAGCCGGCCGGCGGTGACGCCCAGGGCAGAAACAGCATCGGCGGCGGAGCCCTCGACAGCGACGACCTCGGCGCGCCCGTCGGATGATGTGATCCACGGCTCGATCAACTGGCGCACGGCGAGTTCGACCGCAGGGTCGTCGACGTGCTCGCTGGTTACCGCGAGCGGCATCGGCGCGAGCTCCGACGGTCGGGGCAGCGGCGGTGCAGCAGCCGTGACGCCATCGTCGGAGTACTCGGCCAGATCGTACGCCGGCTCCCATGGCTGCAACTCGAAGGGAATCTCCAGTGGATTGGCGACGTCGGGTCGAATCGACTGGCCGCGGAGAGCGCATTCATGAGCAATGAAGCCGAGACGTGGCCCTTCCGGGAGCCGAGCGTGGAGGTCGTCGAACTGGTGGCGTTGCGCCACGACCTCTGTCAGCGGGCCGATCGTGAACCTGCCGCTTTCTTCGTCGAGGACCAGTGCGGCCCATTCCGCCGGTGCCCACAGGGCCAGCCGGTACTCGGCGAGCGTCGCTGCCGGCCACAGCTGACGGCCTGTCGTGACGGCGGTTCGGCTGCGGCTGCGCAACTCGAGCAGCGCGGCCCAGTCGGCGTCGACGCAGAACCTGTCGACGAGGCGGACGAGGCCATCGAGGTCGGCTCTGTGAACGAGATCCTCGATCTCGTTCACACCATCGGCCAGGGGTACCGCCGCCCCGATTGGTCGACAGGGAACACCGGATTCTCGGCCAACCACCCGGCACGCTTCTGCATCGCCTTGATCTCGTCGTCCGCGAGCAGGGTGGCGACCTCGAGTGGCACCCGGTCGGCGATGCGCCGCGCCGCGTCGACCAACTGTCGATCGATCGGCTCGCCGCCGAACTCCCATACGACCGTACGCAGCTTGAAATCAGCAGAGAAGCACAGACCGTGATCGATTCCCCAGATGTGGTCTTCACTGTCGATCAGCACATGGCCGCTCTTGCGGTCGGTGTTGTTGGCGAGCAGATCGAACATCGCGACTCCGCGCAGCGTGTCGTGCAGATCGGGTCGCTCTTCGTGGATCGTGAAGTAGTGCTGACGATGATCGACATCCACGAACCACTGCAACGAGCCCTCGCCGTACGGCCCGTCGCGCAGCACAGTCGGTGGAACCAGGTCGAGGTCCAACGCCTCGCTGAGGTGGTACGCCGCAACCTCGCGACGATGGAGGCCGGGTTCGAAATCCCAGAGTGGGCGCTCGCCGCGCAACGGCTTGTAGATGGCCTGCGCGGTTTGGTCGCCGCAGGAGACGTTGACGAGGAACGTGGCGTTGCTGCTCCACGGCATGCGACCCTCGATATCGATCTCGCCGCACGCGAGAACGTGCACCTGGCGGGCGCGGTCGGTCAGTTCATCCGCGGGCATATGTGACCATCAGGATCGATCGGGTTGCCGCACCACTGGCACGGGGGACGACCTGCCGCAACGATCGACTCGGTATGAGCGCAGAGGGCGGCTGCTTGGCCCCGAGTGAGGAACACGCGAAGGTGACCGCGGTCCTCGACGGCGTCGAGGTCGGGCTCGCCCTCTTCGTCGGTGGGCACGATCTCTTCGAGTTGAACGAGTACGCGATCATTGTCTCGGTCGTAGCCCAGCCCGATCGGACCGAGGACGAATGCTGGATCGATTGGCTCGGCCAGCTCCATCGCTGCAGGCAACGGCTGGTCGGCGGGCGTCGGTAGATCGCTCATCACCTTGCGGAGGTAGTCGGCAATGGCCGCCGCTTGTTGCTTCTCGCACTTCACGGTCACCCGTGTGGTTCCCCGGCGGGCCTGCAGCAGGAACGTTCGCCGGCCGGGCTGGCCGATGGCGCCGACGGTGAAGGCGTCGACCTCGTCGAACTCGTAGAACACGCCCATCAGTGCCTCACGAGGGCCGCAGCTCGGCCAGCGATCCGCCGGTCGAGTTGACGGTCAGCACGACAGGCCCGCCGGCGGAGTAGGCGATGGCGGTGATCGAACACGGACTGATGACGATGCGCTGAAAGAGATCGATGTGCGTGCCCATGGCTTGGGCGACCACGGCCTTGATGGGGTCGGCATGCGATACACAGATGACGACACCGCCATCGTGTGCGGCCCGCAAGCGGTCGATCGTGCCGAGCATTCGGCCCTGCATCTCGACGAAGCTCTCGCCGCCTGGGAAACGGAACGTCGATGGCGACCGTTGCACGGAACTCCACTCCGGTAGCTTCATCAGCTTCTTCAACTCGCCGCCGGTCCACTCGCCGAAGTCGCACTCGAGCAGGCCCTTGTCGACGACCACCTTCAGACCTCTGGCCTTTCCGATCGGCGCCGCAGTTTCGCGCGCACGTTCGAGCGGCGAGGCGTAGATCGCGTCGACGCGAGTGAGCGCCGTGATGCGGTCGGCCGCGGCCTGTGCCTGGGCGCGGCCGGCGTCGGCGAGGTGCAAACCGGGGGCGCGGCCCGGCAACACTTTGCCGGTGGTCGGCGTCTGCCCGTGACGGACCAACAAGAACAACGTCGACGATGGGGGTGCGTGCTTCGTTCTCGCCATCTCGATAGTGCAACTTAGTGTGCAATCCGTGGATTCGCTCCTTCGTCTGGCCGCCGAGGTGAGCTCCTGCCGGCGCTGTCCACGGCTGGTTGCCTGGCGTGAGCACGTGGCCTTGGAGAAGCGAGCCGCGTTTCGCGACGAGGTGTATTGGGGGCGCGGCATCCCGGGGTTCGGTGATCCGCACGCCAAGGTGCTCGTGCTCGGCCTGGCGCCCGCGGCGCACGGCGGTAACCGCACCGGTCGGGTGTTCACCGGTGACCGGTCAGGCGACTGGCTCTACCGAGCGATGCACCGCGCTGGGTTCGCCAACCAGTCGACCTCGATCTCGATCGACGACGGCTTGTCGCTGACCGGAGCCTGGGTGACGGCCGCGGTCAAGTGTGCGCCGCCCGACAACAAGCCTCTACCGGAGGAGCGCACGAACTGCGATGCCTTCTTGCAACGCGAGGTGGAGTTGTTGACCGATGTGCGGGTCGTGGTGTGCCTCGGGGCCTTCGCCTACCAGGCTGCGTGCGCCGAGTTCGCCGTGAGCCCTCGACCGAAGTTCGGACACGGCGTCGAGGTCGAAGCTCGCCGCGGCCTGCATCTGCTGTGCTCGTTCCATCCCAGCCAGCAGAACACCTTCACGGGTCGCCTCACCGAGGCCATGCTCGACGACGTGTTCTCGCGGGCGGTCGTACTCAGCGGCTGAGCGCGCGGCCGACCGCGACACCGGCGAGACGATTGGCGGCAGCAGCGTCATCGAGGAAGTCGGCAACCGAGAAGAAGCCGTGATACATCCCACCGAAACGCACATGACTCGTCGGCACGCCGAGCGACGCCAGCCGCTCGGCGTAGGCGTCGCCTTCGTCGCGCAAGGGGTCGTACTGAGCCGTGATCATCATCGTCGGCGGAGACGCGGCGACCGCTCCATCTTCGGCGAAGTGTGGCGAGAGCCGCGGGTCGACCAGCGCGTCGGGGTTGCCACCGGCGTAGTGGTGGATGAACCAGGCCAGGCCGCGCGAGGTCAGCCCCGGGCCTTCAGCGTTCTCGATGTGGCTGGGGAAGCTGCGCGTCAGATCGGTGGCCGGGTAGACGAGGAGCTGGTATCGCAACGGCACCGGACGTCGGTGGCCGACGACGATGGCGAGGTTGGCTCCCGCGGAGTCGCCGCCGATTGCCAGCCGATCGGGTTCACAGCCGAGCGTCGCAGCGTTGGTGTACGCCCAGCTCGTCGCTGCCAGGGCGTCGTCCAATGCCGCCGGAAACGGGTGTTCGGGTGCCAGCCGGTACTCGACGCTCAGCACTGCGTGACCGCTGCTGTTGGACAGAATTCGGCAGATGTTGTCGTGCGTGTCGAGGTTGCCGATCACCCATCCGCCTCCGTGCAGGAACACCAGGAGACCAAGATCGGTTCGATCATCGGGTCGGTACAGTCGCGCCGGCACACCGCCGGCGTCCACGTCGCGCGCCTGGTAGATCGGTTCGGTCGACACGCGTTGTCGCTTGGCACGGATCTCTCGCGCCTGCACCGGGGTGCACGACTCCAACGGTGGTTCACCGAGCTGAGCCATGAGTGCGAGCAGTGATTCCGCCTGTGGATGCAACGGCACTCGTCGATTCTGTCATGGCTGAACTTCGCCGAGCGCTGTCGAACTTCGTCGAGCAATTACCGTGATCGTCGATGACCGATGACATCACCCGCTACGACGCGGTCGAGGGCTATTGCGGCCAACTGAGCGTCGCACCCGGACAGACGTTGGCTTTGCATGTCAGCAGTCGCGCCGATCGCTACGACATCGAGATCCATCGATGGGGTGCCGACCAGCGGCTGGTGTGGAGTGCCACAGACCTGCCGGGTGTCGAGCACCCGACACCCGCCGACGCCGACGCCAATGGTTGCGACTGGCCCGTCGCGGTGAACGTGCCGATCGACGACTCGTGGCGAAGCGGCTTCTACCTCGTCACCTTTCGGGCCCACGACGCCCCTGCCGATCGCGCGGTCAGCTACACCGGTTGCGTCGTCAGGGCGGGCCGGCAGCGAGCGCGGGCCTTGCTCGTGATCGCCACGAACACGTACAACGCCTACAACAGCTGGGGCGGATGCAGCCTGTACACCGGAGGCAAGCGCGTCTCGTTTGCCCGGCCGCTCGGGCGTGGAATGCTGATGCGCCCGTCGACCGAGCGTGACGATCGCAAGTCGCGACCGGTGTTTCGAGGCGAGGAACCCGATGTCGACGGGTTGATCTACCAGCAGTACCGGTTTGCCAACGGATATCCGGGGTTCATGAGCTCGGCGGGGTGGTTCACCTACGAGCGCCGGTTCGTCGAGTGGGCCGAGGCTGAGGGCCTGCAGTTCGACTACGCCGTGTCGAGCGACCTCGAAGCAGACGCCGCAGTCGTCGAGGGCTACGACCTCGTGCTGGGCGTCGGCCACGACGAGTACTGGTCGGGCGGCCAGCGAGCAACGCTCGAAGAGCATGTGCGTCGTGGCGGCAACTACGTGAGTCTCTCGGGCAACACCATGTTCTGGCAGGTGCGCTTGGAAGACGAAGGTCGGGCGATGGTCTGCCACAAGTACTCGGCGCACGAGACCGATGCGGTGGTCGGTACCGATGCACAAGCGACGATGACCGGTATGTGGTGCGACCCGCTGGTCGGTCGGCCCGAGACAGCGCTGCTGGGCGCCGGCTCCGCCTACGGCCTCTACAGCCGCTTCGGGGCTGCGACGCCGCGGGGCTCAGGTGCATTCACCGTCTACCGCAACGACCACTGGATGTTCGCCGGAACGGGATTGCGCTATGGCGACCAACTCGGGGCCGCCGACGGGGTGGTGGGCTACGAGACCGTTGGTTGCCGGTTGGCCTTCGATGACTATCAACTGCCCATCGCCGCCGGTGGCGACGGCACGCCCGACGACATCGAGATCGTGGCCTTCACACCCTCGTCGAACCTGGCGATGGGCGAGTATCCGGCATCGATTGCCGCGCTCGACGATCAGGGCGATCTGGAGTTCATCGCCTCACGGCTGTATGGCCGTGTCGACGCCGATGCACTCGCCCGCTGCCGTTACGGAAACGCTGTCATGTTGACGTGTCGCCCGTTCGGGAGCGATGGGGGAGAGGTGGTCACGATCGGCACGACCGATTGGGTGTTCGGGCTCGCCGGCGACCCATTGGTCGCCAGGGTGACTCGTAACGTGATCGATCATTGCCTGCCCGGATAGCTTTACAATTTGTACATCGCTGCAAGGGAGGTGCGTCAGTGTCACGAATGCTCACCGTCGCTGCCGCGCAGCTCGGACCCGTGCAGCGCGATGACTCTCGCAAGCAGGTCGTGGGTCGCATGCTCGAGCTCCTTCGCCAGGCTGCGTCGCATCGCGTCGAACTCGTGGTCTTCCCGGAACTGGCGCTGACCACCTTCTTCCCGCGTTGGTTCGTCGCCGACATCGCCGAGGCCGATCACTGGTACGAGCGGACGATGCCGAACGCGGCAACCCAACCGTTCTTCGATGAAGCTCGAGCCCTGGGCATCGGTTTCTGCATCGGCTACGCACTTCTCGACGATGCCGGTCATCGATGGAACGTGCAGACCCTCGTCGAGCGCGACGGTTCGATCGTCGCCACGTACAAGAAGTCGCACATTCCCGGCCACGAGCACCACGAGCCGGATCGGCCGTTCCAGCATGCAGAGCGTTATTACTTCGAGCCGTCCCCGGATGGGTTCGGCGTGTGGGAGGCGTTCGGCGGGTTGATGGGAATGATGATCTGCAACGACCGCCGCTGGCCGGAGACGTATCGAGTGATGGGCCTGCAAGGCGTCGAGATGATCTTGTGCGGGTACAACACCCCGATCCACTACGTGCCCGACCCGAGCCAGGACATCTTGCAGGGTTTCCACAACGCGCTGGTGATGCAGAGCGGCGCGTACCAGAACGGTACGTGGGTCGTCGGAGTCGCCAAAGGTGGTGTGGAGGAGGGCGTCGATTCGTTGGCGCAATCGATGATCGTCGCGCCCAGTGGGCAGATGGTCGCACAGGCCCTGACGAGCGACGACGAGCTCGTCATCGCCCGCTGCGATCTCGATTGGTGCAGTCGGTACAAGGGGACGTTGTTCGACTTCGACCGCTATCGCCGGCCGGAGCTGTACTCGTCGATCACGAGTCAGCGCGGCGTGATCGAGCCCGGGTCGTGAGCGCTGTCACTGCCGGCCTGGTGTGCGGACACCACCACCTCTACTCGGCACTCGCACGCGGCATGCCGGCACCGCCGAAGCAACCTACGAACTTCATCGAGATCCTCGAACAGATCTGGTGGCGGCTCGATGTGGCGCTCGACGAAGAGATGATCCACTGGTCGGCCATGCTCGGCGCGACCGAAGCGTTGATGTGTGGCACCACCGGCATCATCGATCACCACGAGAGCCCGTCGTCCATCGACGGCAGCCTGTCGATCATCGCCGACGCCTGCGCCACAGTGGGCGTGCGCGTCAACTGTGCGTACGGTGTCACCGATCGTCACGGCTCTGAGCAGGCGCGGCGCGGACTGGACGAGAACGAGCGTTACCTGCGAGCCGGTGGACGCGGCATGGTCGGTGTGCACGCCGCGTTCACGTGTCGCGACGAAACCCTGGCCGCAGCTTCTGAGCTGGCCGCCGACGTCGGCGTCGGAGTGCACATCCACGTCGCCGAGGGGATTGCCGATCGCGACGCGGGTGCGCGCCTCGAAGCGTTGGCCACCGACGATTGGTTGCTCGTGCATTGCGTCCATCTCGATCGGCCGCTGCGCGGCACCATCGCCCACAACCCGCGATCGAACATGAACAACTCCGTGGGCTATGCGGCGCCGACGAGTCGACCGAACCCGATCGTGCTCGGTACTGACGGAATCGGCGCCGACATGCTCGAGGAGGCACGCCTGGCGTACGTGCGACTCCGCGAGCACGATGTGACAGCCATGCCGGACACGGTGTGGGCATGGCTCGAGGAGGGATACCACTTCTTCCCGGAGTGCCGTGATGATCGCGTGGAGTTCAACTACGACCACGCCGACAGTGCGTGGCACACAGCGTTCACGCCCGGCGTGCGCGCTACGACCGTCACGCTGAGGTCGGGCGAGGTCGTCGTGCGCGACGGCAAGCCCACGCGCGTCGACATCGATGAAGTACGCGCCAAAGCCAATGAACACGCCACCCGCCTGTTCGCCCGACTGTGAAGGAACCTGTTGCAATGACTACGCCGGCTGCGATCTACCTGCAAGATGCTCATCCGATCCGCGAGGGGATGGAGTTCGCCAAGTACGCGGAGGCCAAGGGTTTCGATGCCGTGTGGCAGGCCGATAGCCGGTTGGTTCGTGACGCCGTTGTGCCGATGGCCGCGTTCGCCGCGGTGACAAACCGGATCAAGATTGGTTCCGGGGTCGTTGACTGTTGGACTCGCAACCCGGCGCGGTTGGCGTCCACGTTCTCGACACTCGACGATCTTGCTCCGGGCCGTGTCATCCTCGGAATCGGCGCTTGGTGGGACCCGCTCGCGGGCAAGGTGGGCATTCGTCGCGATCGTCCCCTGCGGGTGATGCGTGAAGTCGTCACCGTCGTGCGAGCCCTTCTGCACAACGAGACGGTCAGTTTCGACGGAGAGCACGTCCATCTCGACGGCGTCGAGCTCGACTACGTGTACCAGGACCGACGTCCGAAGGATGTGCCGATCTACATCGGCGCCACCGGGATGAAGATGATGGAGCTTGCCGGTGAGATAGCCGACGGAGTCGTGCTCAACTATCTCGTGTCGCCCGAGTACAACCACCAGGCGATCGAAGCGTTGCAGGTCGGCCTCGACCGATCACGTCGAACCCTGGCCGACATCGACCGTCCGCAACTCGTCGTGTGCTCCGTGCACGAGGATCGGCGAACAGCGCTCGACATGGCTCGGCTGATGGTCACCCAGTACCTGGGTCAGCAGCCGCACATCATGAAGGCGTCGGGGGTGCCGCAGAGCCTGCTCGACAAGGTCGGCGAGGTGTTGACTTGGCCCGCCACTCACGAACAGGTGGTCGCCGCGGCGAAGTTGGTTCCCGACGAGATCGTCGAGATGCTCACGGCCTCGGGCACGCCTGCCGAGGCTCGCGAGCGCGTGTCGCACTACATCCGCAATGGATGTACCTGCCCGATCCTGTACCCGCTGGGCGACGTGCACGCGATGATCGACGCCTTCGCCGGCTGGACCGCCTCTCCCTGACTCGTGATCGGCTGAAACCTCCGAACGGGGATTTCCGTGCTCAGCGGTGCTGTCGCCGGCCGACACGATCGCTCGATGAACTCGCGAACACTTGTAGAACCACTGACGTCGCTGAACGGCGCGGTGGCTGTCAGCGGGTCCGACGCACCTCCGACGCTGAAGACCCCGCAACACATCGACGAGCTGCTGGAGCACAGCCTGCGGCTCGGAGGATCCGACCTGCATCTGACTGCCGGCGCGCCACCGACCGTTCGGGTCGACGGTGTGCTGCACCCGATCGGGGGCTACGCCAAGCTCAACGGTGACCTGATCGAGCGTCTCGTGTTCTCCGCCCTCGACGAGCGAAAGATCGCCGCGTTCAACAATGAACTGGAGCTGGATACGAGCTACTCGCTTCCGGGCAAGAGCAGGTTCAGGATGAACGTGTTCCGCCAGCGTGGGACGATCGGCGCGGTCCTCCGGACGATCCCGTTCGACATTCCGGAATTCTCCAGCCTGCACATGCCTGCGATCATCGAAACATTCTCAGACCTGCCCCGAGGGCTGGTCTTGGTGACCGGCCCCACGGGGTCCGGAAAGTCCACGACGCTGGCGGCGTTGCTCGACATCATCAATCAGACGAAGGCGGTGCACATCATTTCGTGTGAGGATCCGATCGAGTTCCTCTACACCCACAAGAAGGCCCTCGTGAACCAGCGCGAGGTCGGTGAGGACACCAAGAGCTTCGCGGCGGCACTGAAGCGGGCGCTGCGCGAGGACCCCGACGTCATCATGGTCGGAGAGATGCGGGATCTCGAGACGATCCAGATGGCCCTGACCGCAGCCGAGACGGGGCACCTCGTGTTCGCCACGCTGCACACACAGTCAGCGCCACAGACCGTCGATCGCATCGTCGACGTGTTCCCGCCGGATCAGCAGGGCCAGATCCGCGTGATGCTGGCGACGACGCTGCAAGCGGTGGTCACGCAGCAGCTGCTACCGAGCGCAGATGGCCACGGACGTGTGGCCGCAGTCGAGGTGCTGATCGCCACGCCTGCAGTGCGCAACCTGATCCGCGAGCGCAAGGGGTATCAGTTGGCCAGCCAGATGCAGTCGGGTGCGAAGTATGGAATGGTGACCATGGATCAGAACCTCGCCGAGCTAGTTCGGTCGAAGCGGATCACGTTGGACACCGCCCTCGAACGCGCCGCAAACCCCGACGACCTGCGCACGCTTCTCGGAATCAAGTCCGGTCTTCCCGGCGCGCGATGAGCACTTCACCGGTCTCGACGGTTGCTGCCCCGGGTTGCCCCCGGGCCGCGGTCGATGCCGAGCTGGTGTCGATAGGTCGCGACCGTCCAGCGACTGATGTGCAGCGCTCGGGCGACGGCAACATGCGAACTGTCTTTCAGGCCGACGAGTTGGCGCAGCAGCACGCGTCGCCGTTCGGAGATGAATGGGAGCAGCCGCGAGTTGAACATCGCGTCCAACGCGTCGGATGGGGTCGCGTCGAGATACTCGGCAACTCCGTAGAGCCCGGCCGAATCGAATGCCGCTTTCGCCTCGGACCTGTTTCGAATCAGCAGCGACTGCCTTTGGGCAGTGGTCTCGATACTCGTGCGCCGACATGGCGAGCAGATGGAGTCGGAATGATCGTGCGCGATCTGACGGCCGCACGAGTCGCACAGGGCAATGGTTGAGGTGACCAACATCAGGCGGCCTCTCCGAGCATCGCCAGCAAGACGGGTGTGTATGGTTCGAGTCGATGGGCCAGTCGCGCCGGGAGCTCGCGGTCGTCCGACTCGTTGAGCTCGGACCACCGCGCCAAATCCGTCGCCAGCGACTCGTTCTGCGCAGCCAGCATGGTCAGCCATTCGGTCAGGCAGCGCACGCGGATGCCTCCGAGCTCGCGCCGTTCGACTTGATCCTCGAGCGTTGGACCGTCGGTGCAGTCGGGCACGTCGGCAACCGTCGATGGGTGCCGTGAGCTGAGCAGCGTCGACGCCCAATCGACGCGCGTCGAGCTTGGTGCAACAGCGGCAGCGATCGACCGTCGTTCGCAGTCGGTCAACGAACGCTGCTCGACTTGCTCACGTCGAGCCAGTTCGCTCTGAAAGTGCCGTCGACGGACCCTTTCACCCCTGCTCAGCCAATCGTCGCTCCGGGCGGCCTCGATTCGAGCGCGGCTGACCTTGCTCTCGAGGTACGTCGGCCACGCCCCATAGCGCGTCCAATCGACACGACGACATGCGTCCCACGTGAGTCGGAGCACTTGCGACAGCACCTCGTTGCGATCGGCATGCGGCGGAAGCCCGGCCGACAGGGAGCGGGCGAAGGCGATCGCCCACGGGTGGATCGAGTTGTAGAGGTCGACCGACAGGTCGTGGTCGGGTTCACCGGCTAGATGCCGCAGAGCGAGTGGCTCGAGAACGACCGCTGTGAAGTCAGAGTGTCGCGGAGACTGGGTCGCCGGCATTCGTCGGCGCTCGCGCGATGCCTGCCTGGCTTGACCGTCGGCCGACTTTGCGGACACCCCGCCCCTCAATGCAGTCGCCGTGGCCGAATCAGTCGCTGCGGCATCTTCGTGGCATCGCATTGTCCAACCCTCCACCCGTTCAAGTGTTTTGTTCCTGAACTCATCAAAGGCGCCACGGACTCGATCGAACAGGGCCCTTGTACCTGCGCATTGGACCAATGCGCGCTCTGGTCCGGGCACATCGCCCTACAGCCCTGGCATCGCCGCTTCATCGGCTGATGTCTGCGGCGCCTTTGATGAGTTCAGGAACAAAACACTTGAACGGGTGGAGGGTTGGACAATGCGATGCCACGAAGATGCCGCAGCGAC
>DATAJN010000083.1:0-10328 GCA_036262105.1 Ilumatobacteraceae bacterium | reverse complement strand
GTTTGATGTAGATCTTGACAGGCGCCTCAGTGCCGTCGAAGCGCACGCTCGGCTCCAGGGTGAGGTACAGGTCGTCCAGAATTCCGTTGCGCACGCTCGGCGTCGGAACTTTGGTGCCGAAGTTGGTGAACGTGGTGATTGCCGGCGCGTAGCTCTTGCCGCCGTCGACGCGGATCTCGGCTTTCACTCCCGTCGACCGGGCGTCGGTGAACTGCTTCAATCCCAGCAACTCGAACGTGTGACCTTCGTACGACACGGGTTGGCCCTGTTTCAAGGTGAACTCGGCGACGCTCGTGTAACTGTTCGACGCTGCCAGAGCGACCGCGACGATGATCACACCGAGGTGCACCACCATGCCGCCATTGGCCCGGCCGACGAGACCGCGCCAGCCCTGACGACGCGAGGCGAGCACGAGTTGCCGAAGAGCGGCGCCTCCGGCGAAGCCAGCGAGGAAGAAGGCGAGCAGCGGCGCCAACCCATCGGCGCCGACGAGCACGCTGATCGCCAGTGCCCCGGCGCCGCACCACGCCGGCCAGAACAACCGATCGCGCAACAACTCGGTGCTGGCCTTGCGCCACGGCAACACCGGCGCGATCGCCATGAGGAACAGCAACGTGATGCCGATCGGCATCGACAGCCGATCGAAGAAGGGCGGACCGACGGCGATCTGGCGATCCTGCAGCGCCTCGACGATCAGGGGGAACACCGTCCCGAGCAGGACGATGAACGCGAACACCGTGAAGATCACGTTGTTGGCGAGGAACGCCCCCTCACGCGAGACCGGCGAATCGATCGCCCCCGGCGAGCGCAAGCGATCGCCGCGCCACGCGATCAATGCCAGCGAGACCGCAACGACGACGCCGAAGAACCCCAACAGGAACGGCCCGATCGTGCCGTTGCTGAAGGCATGGACGCTCTGCAGCACGCCGCTGCGGGTGATGAACGTGCCCAGGATCGTCAACGAGAACGTCGCTACCAGCAGGCTGATGTTCCACACCCGCAGCATGCCGCGTCGCTCCTGCACGAGCACCGAATGAAGGTAGGCCGTGCCGGTGAGCCAGGGCAGGAAGCTGGCGTTCTCGACAGGATCCCAACCCCACACGCCGCCCCAACCCAACACTTCGTAGCTCCACCAGCCGCCGAGCAGGATGCCGACCGTGAGGAACCCCCAGGCGTAGAGGGCCCAGCGACGAGTGGCCACCAACCAGCCCTCGCCGACGCGTCCGGTGATCAGCGCGGCGATGGCGAATGCGAAGGGGACAGTGAAACCGACGTAGCCGAGGTAGAGGATCGGCGGGTGGAACAGCACGAGGATGTGGTTCTGCAACAGAGGGTTGGGGCCGAGGCAGCAGCGGGTGAAATCGGGGACCGGGCCGTTCTTGAACGCATCGATCGGGCCGAATGACAGGAAGAAGAAGAACGCGGTGACCGCGAACATCACCACCAACGCCCAAGCCACGAGCGGATCGTCGAGGCGATGGCGGTTGCGGCGCATGATCACGGCGGTGTACACGGCAAGGATCAGCAGCCACAGCAAGATGCTGCCTTCCAACGCGCTCCACAAGGCTGTGACGTTGAACAGCACGGGTGTGTCGCGTGAGCCGACCTCTTGGATGTACGCAAGTGAGAAGTCGCGAGTGATCAATGCCCGTTCCATCACGACGATGGCGAGCACGGCGCCGCCCAAGGCCATCCATGAGTAGTTGGCGATCGAGCGCAGCAGACGGCGGTCGCCGGTAATCGTTGCGATCACCAACCCGAGCGCGCCGAACACGCTGGCCGCCAGGCCGACGATCAGTGCCGCGTGCCCGACAACTCCGTTCAGGCTTGTGGTTGCGAGCATGCTGCTGATTTCGACGGGTCGAGACGTTCGGGGTTCTTCGCCGCGTACTCGTTGCTGTGCTTCACTTCGAGTTGGTCGCCGTCGAACACGCCGGCTGCGTCGAGGGAGCCGTGGACGACCACCGGGATGCATTCCTGGAACAGGCCCCCTGGATCGCCGTCGTAGTGGACCTTCATGGTGACGCCGTTGAAGGCGATGACGAAGTCGGTGACTGCACCAGACTTGGTGACCGTGCCCTCTTGCACGGTGCCCTGGATGCGCAACCGCCGGCCGGCTTCACACCCACTCTTGTGACCGACCTCATCGACGTTGCAGTAGAAGTCGATGGCCGAGGTGAGGAACTTGGTGACCACGACGCCACCCGCCACGAGCACCACGATCAACAGGGCGTATGCCCCCCAGTTGCGCCGCCGAGGTGGTTCGACCCGCTCGAGCGTCGAGGTCTGGCGAGGACTCAGGTCCACGGGCGATCCTCTGGTGGCAGGCGTTGGGCAAGGACGCGGGCCCGCCGAAGCATCGCCGCGACGAGCACACCGATGCCTCCAAAGGTGGCGATGTAGCTGATGATGACGAAGCGCGTCTCCATCAGAAGAGCGCCTCTTCGCGCCGCTCGGCGATGGCGAACTCGAGGCCGTGGTCGTCGAGCGCATCTTCCATGGCGAGCACTCGCTGGCGATGCATCACCAACCAGACGTAGAGCAACGTGAAGACGACCACGCCGATGAACAAGCTGAACAACATGAGACCCTCGAGCTTGCCCTTGGCGATGCTCTCCTGCTGATGCAGTGGACGCCACCATTCGACGCTGAAGTGCACGAGCGGTATCTCCAACACCGACAGCAAGGCGACCACGGCACTGCGCCGGGCGCGTTGATGATGACTACCGCCGAGGCCGCGCACGGCGAGGTAGCCGAGATAGGTGACGAAGAGGAACGCGGTTGTCGTGACTCGCGAGTCCCACACCCAATAGACGCCCCACGACATACGGCCCCACAAGCTGCCGGTCAACAGGGTGATGCCCATGAACAGCACACCGACTTCGGCGCTGGCCCCGGCCAGACGATCCCACGTCAACGAGCGAGTTCGCTTGGAGAGGTACGCCGCGCTGCTGATCGCCGTGACGATGAACGCCAGGTACGCGAGCCACGCGCTGGGAACGTGCAGATAGAGGATGCGCACACCCGCGAGCTGCACGGCGTCGTCGGGCGACAGGAACAATCCGAAGGTGACGAACCAACCGAGACCGATGAGCGTGGCGATGCCGAGCGCTCGTGTGACGCGCGTACCAGTGGGCCTGCGCACCGTCGCAGGGGCGGCCTCGGTCTGCGTCGTCGGGGCAGTCATACGCTGTCGTCGACCAGTGGACCGAACGCGATCGAACCACCGATGCCGAACAGCAGCGCGTAGGTGACCAGCAACGACACCCATGCCCAACCTTCACGCATCGAGATTCCTCCTACGCCCAGGGCCGCTTCGGTCGCTTGGGTTACACCGATCAGGACTGGCGCCACCACCGGGAGCAACAGCAACGGCAGCAATGATTCGCGACCCTTGGTTCCGGTGGTGAGACCGCCATAGAGCGTACCGACCAAGCCCAGCCCGCAGGAAGCGGCTAGCGCGCTCGTGATCAACAACGCCACACCATCAGCACCGACGCGGCTGTTGTAGAGCACGAATGCCGCCAGGAACAGCAAGACTTCGAGCACCACGAGCTGCAAGCCGAGTGCGATGGCCTTGCCGAAGTAGATCCCTCGGGCGGGCACGCCTGCGGTGCGCAAGGCGTCGAGGGCGCCGTCCGCTTCCTCGACGGCGAACGACCGCTGCACCACGAACAGCATGCTGAACAACGTCGCCAGCCAGATCAGACCTGGGGCGACCCGTGCCAGCAGGTCGTCCTTGTCGAGTGCGAAGGCGAACAGCACCATCACGATCGCCGCGAACGGAAGCACCTGATTGACGAGGACTCGACTGCGCAGCTCGATGCGCAGATCCTTGACCGCGACCAAGCGGGTGACCTCGACGCTGGTCACGAGGCACCCCGGATCTGGCCACCGGCGACTTCGACCATGCGAGTCGCCAGGGCACCGGCCCGATCGAGCTCGTGGCTGGCGACGATCATCGTCGCCCCGGCCGCGCTCGCGGCGCGCAGAACGGCATCGAGCTCGTCGCGGCCGGCGACATCGAGCCCGGCGTGGGGTTCGTCGAGCAACCAGAGCTCGGCACGACGGGCGATGAGGCAGGCGAGCGCCGTTCGACGTCTCTGTCCCGCGGACAGCTTGCGCACCGGTACCGAGACGAGCCGGCTGGACAGGCCCATGCGGTCGAGCGCGGCACCGATCTCTTCCGGGGATGCGCCGACCGTCGCGCCCCAGAAGCTGACGTTCTCGCCGACGGTGAGATCGGTGTACAAGCCATTCGAGTGGCCCAGCAGTCCCACGCGCGAACGAACCTCCTGGCGTTGGGAGGCGAGATCGAGGCCGAGCACGATCGCCGAACCGCGGGCGGGCGGCAGCAGACCGGCGCAGAGCCGCAGGAGCGTTGTCTTCCCGGCGCCGTTGGGCCCGCGCAGGAGCACGATCTCACCGCGCTGCACGGTGAGGGTGGCGCCTGCCAGCGCCGGAAAGCGGTCGAGAACGGCCACGACGTCGATGAGTTGAACGACCGGATCCGTCTCCATAGGACGTGGCAACGCTATCGGCGTGTCGCGCGGTCGTTGCCGAGCAAGCCCTTCTGCGGCTGCGGGCTGCCACGACCGAACTGCAACGCGGCGATAGCGTCACCGTCGAAACCGAACACATCATGTCCGAAACGCCACCCGAAGATCACGAGCCCAACGGCCACGAACCCGAACACCACCCTCGGGTGAGCCACTGGGACCGCGCCAAGCCACCGCACGACTGGAGATGGGCCGTCGGCGGCATCGGCCGCACGCTCATCACGCTCGGACTGCTGATGTTCGGGTTCGTCGCTTACCAACTGTGGGGCACCGGCATCCAGACGGCACAGGCGCAGCGCGAACTGGTGAAGGAGTTCGAGAGGTTGGTCGGCGCCCCGGATGCTTCGACGACGAGCACGTCAGCGCCGCCGACCACCCGACCGACGACGATCGGTACCGACGCCACGACTGCTACCACCATTCCCGTGGAGTCGACGACCACGACCACGACCACGACGACATTGCCGGCGCCACCGGCCGCCAAGCCGATTCCAGCAGAGGGCGAAGGCGTGGCCCGAATGGAGATCCCGCGCATGGGCCTGAACCGCATCGTCGTCGAGGGAGCGACGACCGGCGATCTGGCCAAGGGCCCCGGGCACTTCCCGGAGACTCCCCTGCCAGGTCAACTCGGCAATGCGGCGATCGCCGGGCACCGCACCACGCATCTGCATCCCTTCTACGACATCGACGCGTTGCGTCCCGGTGACGAGATCATCGTCACCACCTTGAACGGCCGTTACGTCTACAGCGTCACTGGCACGGAAGTGGTCTCCCCCGATGACTATGCCGCAGTGATCCCCACGACCGACGCGACCACAGCCACGTTGACGCTCGTCTCGTGCACGCCTCGCTACTCGTCGACCAACAGGATCGTCGTGCACTCCGAACTGCTGGCGGAGAAGTCGGACTCGCTCACAACGCCCTCCCCGGTCGCAGTCGAGCCGGCCACCCCGGGTGTGACCCTTCCCGCCGAAGGCGTGGACACGTCGAGCGACACGGTCGCCGGCACAGCAGCGACCGACACCGTTGCCGACTCCGGCACCACCGTCCCGGCACCGGCGACCACCGCGCCCGTCGGCGGTATATCCCGACCGACACGGCGGCAGCGTCACCCGACGCCTTCGCCGACGGATGGTTCAGCGACGCGTCGGCCATCCCGCAAGCGGTGTTGTGGGGGGCGTTGCTTGCCGCGATCGCGTACGGGATCCTGCGACTGAGCCGAAAGGCGCGCCACTACTCGGTCGGGATCCTCGCCGGTTTCGCACCATTCATCGTCGTGCTCTACTTCTTCTACGAGAACGTCAACCGGCTGCTGCCGCCGGGCCTGTGAATGACCGACCGTGACGCTTCTGGTGGCAGGTTCGTGAGCATCGATCCCGTACGCGCTCGCCGCCAGACAGTCGCCCGCTGGACGCGCCTTGCCAATCGAATCGGATACCTGTGCTTCGGGATCGCGATCGTCACCTTCGTCATCGGATTCGCGGTCAGCTTCAACGGCGCTGTTTCCGCAATCGTGATCGGTTCGATGATCGCCGGTTCGGCGTTGCTCGCTCCGGCGATCGTGCTCGGCTACGCAGTCAAGGCTGCCGAGCGCGACGACCGCGAGCGTGGCCTGTGAGCGCTATTTCCCTGTGCCACGAACAGTTGTTACTCTGAGGTAACACGTATGAGCATCCGCCTTCCTGCCCCGGCCCGCCGCGAACAGATCCTCGACGTTGCCGTCGAGGTCTTCGCCCGCAACGGTTTCCACGGCACGTCGATGAACGACGTCGCCGACGCGGCCGGAGTCACCAAGCCGGTGCTGTACCAGCACTTCGACAGCAAGCAGGACCTGTACATGGCCCTCCTCGACGAGGTGGGCAACCGTCTGCTGACCGCGATCACGAAGGCAACGGCTGGCGTGGCGGGTGGTCGCCAGCAAACCGAGCAGGGCTTCAGGGCCTACTTCCAGTGGGTCTCCGACGACCACGCGGCCTTCTTGTTGTTGTTCGGATCACGAGCCAGTCGTGACGAGGAATCGACACTTGCCATCCGCCGCATCACTGCGGGCGCCGCCGATGCGATCGCGCCTTTGATCGCTGCCAACATAAACGCCGATCATCGCCGCACGCTCGCTCACGGCTTGGTCGGTCTTGCGGAAGGCGTGAGTCGACGCCTCGTCGAGCAGGGTCAGACCTTCGATCCTCTCGTTCTCGGCCAGCAGGTGGCCGTGCTGGCTTGGGCCGGCTTGCGCGCCGTGCACGACTGATCGAAAGCGGCCGCTCATATGCCGCGCAGCACGAACCCCCGGTAACCGTCGGCGAATCCGGCAGCGAGCAGTGCAACCGCCTCAGGGCCCTTGCGATCGATCGGTTCGCCATTGACCTTGCGGACCTCGATGGATCGCTGCCGGCCGTCTTTGACCAAGGTGGCCAGTGCCTCTGCCCACCCACCGTCGGTGGAGGCCGGAAAGGTGACGAGATGCGATGACCGTCGATCGAACCAAGCGAGGGGAATGCCGCTGCGCAGCACGGTGACCGCACCGGCCGTTCGACTGGGGCGTCCCGGTGACTCCGGCCAATCGATGGCTGCGCCGTATGGCTGCGCTGTATCCGTTGCGGCAAGAACCACTGGCGCCGGCGTGAGCTCTGGATGAAGCAAGGGGTCGGCCACCCCGCGTGCCGACCGCAACCTGTCGACGGCGCCGGGCAGAGCGAACTGAGCTGCACCGAGTCCGGCAACGAAATAGCCCCGTCGCACATGCCCGCGCTCTTCGAGCACTTTGAGCACGCTGTACACCGCTGAATACCCACCCTTCACGCCCTCGGCGAGCACGGCCTCGCGGGTGACGACCCCGTACCGCTCGAGCAGCTGCAGCGCCGCGGCGTGTGCGGCCTGGGTGGGTGACGGAACCGGTGCACGCAGTGGCGCGACGAGTGACCACCGACCGGCCCCGGCGGGTGGGCCGATGCGGGTGAGACGGCCTGGACGCGGCCTGCCCCGTGGAGCCGCCGTCGAACGAGACGACTTGCCGCCGGCCAACACAGCGCGAAGCGGCGCCAGCGAATCGTTGGTGACTTCACCGACCCACACGAGATCCCACAGCGCAGCCAACAACTCGGCATCGGTGGCATCACCCGCCGCGGCGCGCAACTGGTTCCAGAAGCTTGCGCCATGAGACATGAGATGGCTGCGAATCGCATCGTGCAGCTCGCCACCGGGCGATTCGGCGACGTCGATCGAAGCGTCGAGGAGCGCGAATTGATCAGCGAAGTACAGCCGGATGCGCCCGTCGCTCGGACCGATCGCTCCGGCACCGACCCAAACCACGTCGCCGGTGGTGCACAGTTCGTCGAGATCGGCAGCGCGATAGGTGCGCAAGCGCGCCGTCAACAACTCCGTTTCCAAGGTCGACGCGACCACCGCAGCGCCCTGCAACTGACCCAGCACCTCGACGAGCGAATCGAGCCCGCGACGCTCGCCCGGAATGCCGTGCCATGCCTGGATGAACCGCGCGTACGTCTCCGGCTCGACCGGCTCGACCTCGCGTCGCAAGGTGGCCAGCGAACGCCGCCGCAACTGTCGAAGCACCTCGGAGTCGCAGTACTCGCGACCTACCCCACCGGGCCGGAACTCGCCATGAACGATGCGACCATCCGCCTCCAAGGCTGTGAGCGCGCCGACGATCCTGTCGAGCGGGGTCGCCAGCCGATGGGAGGCGTCGGATGCAGTGAACGGACCGTGGGTGCGGGCGTAGCGAGCGACCAGGGATTCGAGTGGATGAGCAACTGGCTCGGTGAACGCCTGAGGAAGGCCGAGCGGCAGGTTGCACCCGAAAGCATCGCGGTACCGGGCCGCATCTTCGGACGCTACCAACCGCGATTCACCACCCAACTGAACCTCGATTGCTCGACGCGTTCGAACGAGATCGTCGACCCATGCCGCGGACGGCTCCTCGCAGCGCACGTCGATCTCGGCCATGGTGAGATCGCCGACCTTGCGAAGCACATCGTGCAGTTCGTCGGCGCTGCGGGCGCGCCGCGCATCGGCCACGCACTGGAGCTCGAGCTCCACGTCGGCCAGCACTCCAGGGTCGAGCAGTTCGCGCAGTTCCTCGGCGCCGAGCAGATCGCGCAGCAGATCGCGATCGAGCGACAACGCGGCGGCGCGGCGCTCGGCGAGCGGCGCATCGCCCTCGTACATGTATGCCGCAATCCAGTTGAACAGCAGGCTCTGGGCGAATGGTGAAGCCTTGGTGGTGTCGACGCTGACGACGCGCACGGCTCTGCTGCGCAACTGGCCGAGGACCTCGCGCAACGCGGGCAAGTCGAAGACATCCTGAAGACACTCACGCGACGTCTCGAGCAGGATCGGGAAGCTCGGGTACTTCGCCGCTACCGCCAACAGGTCGGCGGCGCGCTGGCGTTGCTGCCACAGCGGCGTTCGTCGATCCGGCCGCCGCCGCGGAAGCAGCAAGGCACGTGCGGCGCACTCGCGAAAACGCGCCGAGAACAACGATGTCTGCGGCAACGAGCCCATCACCAACTCGTCGATGTCGTCGGGGTCGATGATCAAGTCGGCGAGGGGCACGTTGTCGGCGGCCTCGGGCAGGCGCAGAACGATGCCGTCGTCGCTCCACATCGTTTCGATCGGCATGTCGAAGTGCTCCATCAGCCGCCGCTCAATGGCCATCGCCCACGGCGCGTGGACCGGGGTTCCGAACGGAGAGAGGATGCACACGCGCCAGTCGCCGATCTCGTCGCGGAACCGTTCGACCACAACCGTGCGGTCGTCGGGCACGACACCTGTGGCGAGGGCCTGTTCGTCGAGGTACGTCACCACGTTGCCGGCCGCGAAACGATCGAGGCGGTACTCGCCCATCAGCCGTTCGGTGGCTGCATTGGCGCCCAAGCCGCGCATCTCGCGCTGGAATGCGCCGAGTGCCCGCCCGAGCTCGAGCGGCCGGCCGGGACGGTCGCCGTGCCAGAACGGCATCTTGCCCGGTTCGCCGGGCGCCGGCGTGACAGTGACACGCTCGAAGGTGATCTCCTCGATGCGCCACGTGCTGGCGCCGAGCAGGAACGTTTCACCGGGCCGGCTCTCGTAGACCATCTCTTCGTCGAGCTCTCCGACACGGGTGCCGTCGGGAAGGAACACGCCGAACAGACCGCGATCGGGAATGGTGCCGCCACTCGTGACGGCGAGTCGTTTGGCACCTTCGCGAGCACGCAGCGTGCCGCCGGTGCGATCCCACACCAGCCGCGGGCGCAGCTCGTTGAACTCGTCGCTGGGGTAGCGGCCGGACAGCAGGTCGAGAACGTTGTGCAAGAGGTCGTCGCTCAGTTCGGCAAAGTTTGCGCAACGGCGGATGAGCGCGGCGACGGACTCGACCGTGCACTCGGGGTGGACGGCGACATGGGCAACGATCTGCTGGGCAAGCACATCGAGCGGGTTGCGCAGGAAACGAGTGCTCTCGATCTGACCCGTGACCATCCGCTGGGCGACAACTGCTGCCTCCAGGAGGTCGCCACGGTGCTTGGGGTACAACGTACCGCGGCTTGGTTCGCCGACCGAGTGGCCGGCGCGACCGACCCGTTGCATGCCGCGCGATACGGCACCTGGCGACTCGACCTGGATGACGAGATCGACGGCGCCCATGTCGATGCCCAGCTCGAGCGAGCTGGTAGCGACGATGCCACGCAGCAGGCCGCGTTTGAGCTCGTCTTCGATGACCACCCGCTGTTCGCGGGCCAGCGAGCCGTGGTGTGCCTTCACCAGTTCGTCGCCGGC
>DATAJN010000082.1:0-11552 GCA_036262105.1 Ilumatobacteraceae bacterium | reverse complement strand
ACACGCGTGTCGTTTCCGACCTGTGCACGGCCGGGGATACACATGGGGACGCACTTCCGGCCCCTACGCTGGCCGATTGAGGACTTATGCACAGTCCACAGCCCTTATTACAGTTACTACCTTTACACATCACCTCATGGTGAGAAAGGCCTCCCTGTGAAGTTCCGTTGTGAACGCGAAGCACTCGCCGAAGCGCTGTCCACTGCCGGACGCGCGGCCACCGGTCGCACGGGAGCTCTCCCGGTGCTGTCAGGTTTGCGTCTCGAGCTGGTTGGCGATCGGTTGAGCATCACCGGTACAGACCTCGACTTGACGATCCAGCTGACGGTGGCTGTCGGGGGTGACGGCGATGGTGGTGTCGTCCTGCCGGCTCGACTTGCAGCAGACATCGTTCGGTCGATGGGTGCCGGCAAAGTCGAAGTAGCGGTCGAAGGCGAGGAAGTGAACATCACCGGTGGTCGTTCGCAGTTCAGCGTGCGGCCATTGTCGTTCGACGACTATCCGAAGCTCTCGACGCCCACCACATCGTCCGTCACCTTGCCGGCGGCGGCCGTCGGGGAAGCACTGCGTCAGGTGGTGCGTGCAGCAAGCACCGACGAGGCCCGACCGATTCTCACAGGTGTTCTGTTGACCGCGGAGAACGGCGGACTTCGCATGGTGGCCACTGACTCCTATCGCCTTGCAGTTCGCGACCTCGCCGAGCATGAGGTACTCGGCGCCGATCAGAAAGTGCTCGTTCCAGGCCGAGCACTCAGTGAACTGCAACGGTTGGTCGGTGCGGGTGACGAGCTCACGATGCGCCTCGGTGATCGCGACGCGACCTTCGAAGTCGGCGACACGCGCCTTTCGACCCGGTTGATCGAAGGCGAGTTCCCGAACTACCGCCAATTGATCCCGAGCAGTCATCCCAACACCCTCACTGTCGAGCGTGAGCCGCTGCTCGAGGCCATTCGGCGCGTCAAGATCCTTGCCAAAGACGCAACTCCAGTGCGGCTTCAGATGGGCGGTGACACGCTGCGACTCACAGCGATCACTCAAGACGTCGGCAACGCATCGGAAGAGCTCGACGCGACCTACGAGGGCACCGACCTGACGGTGGCGTTCAACCCCGAGTACTTCGCGTCCGGCGTGGAAGCGTGCTCCTCCGATTCGATCACCTTGTCGACCCTCGACTCACTGAAGCCGGCTGTCGTCCGCGGTGTCGGCAACGACGACTTCCTGTACTTGCTGATGCCCGTCCGCGTGCCGTAGCAGATGGTCAGGACTGGCGTCCGCTCGCTCCGGCGACGCAACCCGTGATCGTTACTCGGCTCGAACTCGTCGATTTTCGGAACTACGCCGACGCTACATTCGACTTCCAACCGGGCACCACCGCCATCATCGGCAGCAACGGCCAGGGCAAGACCAACTTGGCCGAGGCGATGGCGTACCTCGCCACGCTGGAGAGCTTTCGTGGCGCTCCTCTCGATGCCTTGATCCGCGTTGGTGCTGACTCAGGTGTCGTACGAGCGACGGTCCTGCACGACGACGGCCGCGAGGTGCTCATCGAGCTGGAGCTGAGCCGAAACGGGCGTAACCGGGTGCTGATCAATCGACAGAAACTCGGGCGGTCGCGCGATCTGTTGGGGGTCATGCGCGTCACAGTGTTCTCGCCCGACGACTTGGCGGTGGTGAAGGAGGGCCCGGGGGAGCGGCGCAGGTTTCTCGACGACGTGTTGGTGAGCCTGGCGCTCAAGTACGACGCCTTGCGACTGGAACTCGATCGCATCGTGAAGCAACGCAACATGTTGCTGAAGCAACTTGGTGGACGGCTGAGCGACGATGCGGCCTTGACCCTCGACGTGTGGGACTCGAAGATGGCCGACGTCGGCGATCAGTTCGGACATGCGAGGGCGGTGTTGATCACACGCCTGTCCCCACTGGTGACCGAGGCGTACGAGCAGCTCGCCGATCGGCCCACCAGCATCGAACTGCGCTACGAGCCGGCATGGCGCCTTCGCGGCCTGGTGGTGGGTTTGGCCGAAGCGCGCAGTGACGACGTGCGCCGCGGGGTATCGACCATTGGACCTCACCGTGACGACGTCGAGTTGTTCATCGACGGCATGCCGGCCCGCACCCATGCGTCGCAGGGCGAGCAGCGCACGCTCGCGCTGGCCCTTCGGCTCGGCGCACATCGCCTCGTGACCGACAGGGTCGGCAGCGCTCCTGTACTGGTGCTCGACGATGTGCTCAGCGAGCTCGATCCAGGGCGATGTGCGGCGCTCCTGCGGCACCTGCCGCCAGGTCAGGTCGTGCTGACGACGGCCGGTGTCCTCCCCGAAGCCGCCCACCCCGACGCAATCTTGCGCATCGAAGCTGGCATGGTGGTGTCGTGACACGCGAGCCCGTGCCGATCAGCGAGACTCTGGGTGCGGTCATCCGTTCGCTTCGCAACGATTCCACCGAGACGGTGCCGTCGGGTCAGATGGCCGGAATGGCCAGTCAGATGGGTGGGGTGTTCGGCAGGTGGGCCGAGGCGGTGGGCGATGCAGTAGCGGCTCACGTCACGCCGGTGAAACTCGATGGCACCAAGCTCGTCGTCGAGGTCGACGACCCGGCCTGGGCGACCCAACTGCGCTTCCTGGAGACCACTTTGAAGCAGCGATTGCTCGAGGTTGCCGGCGCCACGATCGAGAGCGTCGAGGTGCGAGTCAAACGTCGATGAGAGTGATTTTGGCGAGGCAAGTCACCGATCTTCCGCTGGTGCCGGAACATCGGTGACTTGCTGGTTTTTCGGTCGGATTTTCGTGGTCGCGATGTGCTCGATTGCCGCCTTTGTGTGACACCTTTCCGGTAGGATGAAAGCCGATTGCGACAGCAGCTGAGGCGCAGGAAGCCAGCCGGTTTGGTCGCCAACAAAACCGCAGGTCAAGCAAGCTTTTCTTGCCGATAGATTGAGGTGCGCGTGTCGCTCGACACCAACAAGCCAACGGCCGATTACGGCGCAAAAGACATCCAGGTTTTGGAAGGTCTCGATCCCGTCAGAAAACGGCCGGGAATGTACATCGGATCCACCGGTTTGGCGGGTCTCCACCACCTCATCTGGGAGGTCGTCGACAACGCTGTCGACGAAGCCATGGCGGGCTTTTGCACGAAGATCGCGGTCACGTTGTTGCCCGACGGTGCGTGCCGCGTCGACGACAACGGACGCGGCGTTCCGGTCGATCCGTATCCGTCAGGTCCGCACAAGGGCAAGAGCGCGGCCGAAGTCGTGCTCACCGTCCTGCACGCCGGCGGCAAGTTCGGCGTCGGCGCGGGCTACAAGGTCTCGGGCGGTCTCCATGGTGTGGGCGTCAGCGTCGTCAACGCACTCAGCGAGCGCCTCGTCATCGAGATCGACAAAGGCGGCAAGCGTTACCAGCAGGAGTACGCGAAGGGCGGCAAGCCCCAAGGCAAGCTCGGTATCGTTGGCGACACGCCAACTCGGGGTTCGTTCGTTCGCAAGGCCGGCACATCGGTCACGTTCTGGCCAGATCCCACGGTGTTCCTCGCCGAAGGCACCGAGTTCCTCAGCCGCACCGTCCTCGAGCGGCTGCAGACCATGGCGTTTCTCAACAAGGGTCTCGAGATCATCTTCCATGACGAGCGGCCCGACCGTCAGCTCGAACAGACATTTCAGTACAAGGGCGGCATCGTCGATTTCGTCAAGCACCTCAACGCCTCCAAGGAAGCGTTGTTCGCCAAGGTTGCCCACTTCGAAGACGAAGACGAGACCGATAGCCAAACACTCGACATCGCCATTCAGTGGAACACGGGTTACTACGAAGGCATCCACGGTTACGCCAACGGCATCTCCACCATCGAGGGGGGCATGCACGTCGAGGGCTTCAAGACCGCGCTCACCAGTGTGGTCAACAAGTACGCGCGAGCGAAGAACCTGCTCAAGGAAAAGGACGAGAACCTGCTCGGCGAAGACATTCGCGAGGGCCTCACGGCAATCGTGTCGGTGAAGCTTCGCGACCCTCAGTTCGAGGGGCAGACGAAAGCCAAGCTCGGCAACGTGCCAATGCGTTCGTTCGTGCAGAAGGCGACCAACGAGCGGCTGGCCGAATGGCTGGAAGAGAACCCGCCCGAGGCCAACCGTTTGGTCAAGAAGGCGCTGTCTGCCGCACAGGCTCGACTCGCCGCCAAGAACGCTCGCAATGCGATTCGTCGCAAGACTGCGCTCACCGGTGCGGGCATGCCCGACAAGTTGAAAGACTGCAGCAGCGGCAACCCCGACGAAAGCGAACTGTTCATCGTCGAGGGTGACTCCGCCGGTGGTTCGGCGCTCAACGCTCGCGATCCGCGAACTCAGGCGCTGCTGCCCATTCGCGGCAAGATCCTCAACGTCGAGCGCGCTCGCCTCGACAAGATGTTGAAGAACAACGAGGTGCAGAGCCTCATCACCGCCATCGGCGGCGGGGTGGGCGACGAGTTCGACGCAGCCAAAGCTCGCTATCACAAGGTGATCCTGTTGGCCGATGCCGATGTCGACGGCAGCCACATCCGTACCTTGCTGCTCACGTTCTTCTACCGCCAGATGCGCCCGCTGGTCGAGGCCGGCTACGTGTACATCGCCCAGCCGCCGCTGTACTCGACGGTCGTCGGCAAAGAGAAGGTGTACCTCAAAGACGATTTGGCCAAAGCAACTTGGGTCGAAGCGCACCCCAACCACAAGAAAGAGTTCCAGCGACTCAAGGGTCTCGGCGAGATGGACTGGGAGGAGCTGAAGCCGACCACGATGGATGCCCGCACGCGAACCTTGCTGCAGGTCGAAGTGGAAGAGGCGGCGCTGGCCGACGAGATGATGAGCGTGTTGATGGGCGACGACGTCGAGTCGCGCAAGAACTTCATCGTCACCAACGCCCGCGACGTACGAAACCTGGACTTCTAGATGAGTGACACTCCGATTCCCCCCACCGACGACGACGACACCAACGACGATCCATCACTGTCGGTGCAACCAGTTGCCTTGCAAGACGAGATGGAGCGCAGCTTCCTCGACTACGCCATGTCGGTCATCATGGCCCGCGCTCTGCCCGACGTTCGCGACGGTCTCAAGCCCGTGCACCGCCGCATCATCTGGGACATGGAAGAGCAGGGTTTCCGCCCTGATCGACCATTCGTCAAGTCTGCTCGCGTCACCGGCGACACCATGGCCAGGTACCACCCGCACGGCGACTCGGCCATCTACGACGCGTTGGTGCGCATGGCCCAGCCGTTCTCTCTGCGCCACGCGTTGATCGACTTCCACGGAAATTATGGAAGCCCAGATTTTGGACCGGCCGCGGCAAGATATACGGAATGTCGTTTGCATCCGCTGGCGATGCAGTTGCTCGCCGACATCGACGAAGAGACCGTCGACATGCAGCCGACCTACGACGGCAGCCGCGAAGAGCCGACGGTGTTGCCGTCGCGGTTCCCGAACCTGTTGGTCAACGGCAGCCAGGGCATCGCTGTGGGCATGGCCACCAACATCCCGCCGCACAACCTGGGTGAGGTCATCGACGCCGCCCTGCACTTGCTCGCCCATCCCGAGGCGACGGCCGACGATCTCATGCAGTTCGTCAAGGGGCCCGACTTCCCGACCGGTGGCAGCATCCTTGGCCGCGCCGGCATCATGGATGCCTACCGAACCGGGCGCGGCAGCATCAAGATGCGCGCCACCGCGGCGATCGAAGAGAGCAAGCGCGGTCAGATGCAGATCGTCGTCACCGAATTGCCATACCAGACGAGTTGCTCGTCGATCGCAGGTCGCATCCAGGAACTGGTCGACGGTGGTGAGCTCGACGGCATCGCCGACGTCAACGACGGCTCCGCCGGTGGCAAGACGAACTTGGTGGTGCACCTGAAGCGCGATGCCAACGCCAACGTCGTGCTCAACAACCTGTACAAGCTCACGCAGTTGCAGACCAGCTTCGGCGTCAACATGGTCGCCTTGGTCGACGGGGTACCGCGCACACTCAACCTCGTCACGGCGTTGCAGGGTTATCTGCGTCACCAGGTCGACGTCATCACCCGCCGATCGGAATATCGCCTCAAGGAGGCCCGCAAACGTGAGCACCTCCTCGACGGCCGGCTGAAGGCCCTCGATGTCATCGATCAGATCATCGCCCTCATTCGGGCCAGCGATAACCCCGCGGCGGCCAAGGCCGGGCTCATCGCTGCTCCATTCGAGTTCTCCGAGTTGCAGGCTCAAGACATCCTCGAGATGCGTCTGTCGCAACTCACCCGATTGAGCCGAATCGACATCGAGCAAGAGCTCCTCGACGTGCGGGCGCGCATCATCGAGCTCGAGGCCATCCTCGCCGATCCCGTCGTGCGCAACGAGGTCATCCGCTCGGAGATGACGGCGATCAAGGAAGAGTTCGCCACACCGCGGGTCTGCCAGATCGGCCTCGATGACGGTGAGATGACCGACCTCGATCTCATCGAGGACAAAGAGCTGGTCATCGTGATGACCGAGGCGCAGTACGTCAAGGCTGTCACCGCCGACAGCTTCAAGACACAGGGCCGCGGTGGGCGCGGCGTCAGTGGGGCGAAGTTGAAGACCGACGACATCGTGCGTCATGTCATCTTCACCACCGCTCACTCGTTCCTGCTGTTCTTCAGCAATCGTGGCCGGGTCTATCGCCTGCGGGCAATGGACATCCCAGAGCGCGAACGCACCGCCAAGGGCATGCCGATCGTCAACCTGCTGCCATTGCAGGCGGGTGAGACCATCCAGGCCATCATCGACACCCGCGACTTCGCCGGCGAGCGCAACCTGTTCTTCGCGACCCGACTCGGTGTTGTCAAGAAGACCTCGTTCCACGAGTACGACAACGGTCGCCGCGACGGTCTGATCGCGCTCAACCTGCGCGAGGGTGACGAGTTGGTGCGGGTCATCGAGACCGCCGGTAACGACGACATCTTCATGGTCAGCCGCAAGGGCCTCACGATTCGCTTCGACGAGGGGGAAGTGCGCGCCATGGGCCGTGCGGCCTCGGGCGTGCGCGGCATGAAGCTCAAGCCGGGCGACGAAGTCGTTTCGGTCGACGTCGCCCGCGACGACACGGCCATCTTGATCCTCACGTCGCACGGCTACGGCAAGCGCACCCAACTCGACAAGTTCAACGTGCAGGGCCGCGGTGGCCAGGGAGTGATCGGTATCCGCCTCACCGGCAAGAAGGGTCAAGTGGTGGCGGCCTTCATGGTTGGGCTCGACGATGAGATCGTCGCCGTCTCCAGCGGTGGTGTCGCAATTCGAATGGGTGTCCGCGACATCTCCTCGCAGGGCCGCGACGCCACCGGGGTTCGAGTGATGAACGTCGACGACGGCCAGCATGTCGCTTCCGTCGCTCTCATCATCGCCAGCGACGAGGAGTAGACCTTCGGGCTCTCGCGCCCTGCTTCCCATCGGCATCCGGTGCCCCTCGTACTACGTCCATGCGGAGGTCTGTGATGTGTGTGATCGGCAAAGATCGTGGTCAGGCTGTCGCCCTGCTGTTGGCGGTGGTCGTGATGGCGGCAGTGAGTGTTGCCGCCATCGGCGCATTCAGCAGCCGAGTTGTCAATCACGGACGAGCACAGACAGCGGCCGACGCGGCAGCGCTGGCGGCGACGATCGGGGGACAGCCAGCAGCGCAGCGCCTGGCCAGCAGCAATGGCGGGCACCTGGTCAGCTACAGCGAATCGGGCGACGCAGTCGTCGTCGTGGTCGATGTCGGCGGTGAGCGCGCCACCGCCCGGGCCACCGACGGACCCTGAACGTCCTGGAAAAGCTCGAGCCCGGTTGGTGAGCAGCCCCTGCCGTGTCGCGGCGCCTACACTGCTGCGGGTGGACAGCGGTGTGCCCCAGACCTCCAAGCGGGCGGGATCGCGGGTCGCTGGGGCCAAGTCCGTCGGCGCGAAGGCCAAGCCGGCAGAGGCCAAGGGTGCTGCGGCCCGACCCAACGGCGCCTCGCGGCAAGGTCCGGTCGATCCGCGAACCGAAGACCCGAGCTCACCGGCCGGACTAGCCCGCGTCGGCAAGACGCTCTGGCGTCGACCAGGGGCGCTGCTACCGCGAGCCGACAAGCTCAGCGATAGTGTCGAACTCGACGCGCCGATCGATTTCTCCGTGGCCCTGCCTCTTGCCCCCGTTCCAGCAGACGCCCCGGTCGCCCGCGTTGCGGAAGCGGTTCCCGATCTCGTGATCGCGGTTGCGCCGGCGGCCCCGGCTCCCAGCGTCGAGACGCCTACCGCACTGGTGCCCACCGTATGGGTGCCGATGCCAACACCGCCTGACGTGGGCGTCACCGTCGCCACGCCGATCCTGTACGACCAGGCTGCGACCATCGATGACGTCACCCAGATCGGCCCGGTGCTCGACTCACGACCCCTTCGCCGGCCGATCCAATTCCGTCGTGCTCCCAAGCCACGTGTCCGCCGAGTGACGAGGGTGGTCCGCCACGTCGACACCTGGAGCGTCTTCAAGGTCGCAATGGTGTTCAGCGTGTTCTTCTACGCCGTGACCATGGTGGCGGGTGTGCTGCTCTGGCAGGTCGCCTACGCCACAGGTACGATCGACAACGTCGAGAAGTTCTTCGAGGGTTTCGGTTGGGAGACGTTCAAGTTCAACGGCGGCCAGATCTACCACAACGCGTGGATCGCCGGGCTGTTCGTGGCCGTCGGTATCACCGGCATGGTGGTGCTGATGGCCACGTTGTTCAATCTCATCACCGACCTGGTCGGTGGTGTTCGGTTCAGCGTTCTCGAAGAAGAGGTGCGTAGCCGGGCCGAACGCGGCACGGCGGCAGTGCAAGGTGTCGTGGCCGAGTCAGCGACCGAGACCATTCCGCTCGATGGAGAGGCTGTCGACCCGATGGACGACCCGATCGCGGTTGAGTCCAGCTGAGGCCGCCCGGTAGCCTGACGCTCCGTCGATGACGGGGCTATAGCTCAGTTGGTTAGAGCGTCACACTGATAATGTGAAGGTCGCTGGTTCGATTCCAGCTAGCCCCACGGTGAAAGCACTCCGTCGAGCCTTCGTGGCCCTTTCCCTGGCCGGCGCCGTTGCCGGCGTGCTGCGTGTTCGCGGCAAAGGTGGCATTCCGCCGCAAGAGGGTGGTTGGCGCGAACTCAAACTGCCCCAGTCATGACCGCGCCCGAATCCGAATCGCCGATCATCGGTCTGGTCGGTCACGGAGTCACCGGTAGGCGGATCGCGGCAAAGTTGCTCAACAACCGCATGCGTGTTGCCGTGTTCGATCCAGCAGTGTCGGGTTCGCTACGCGGGCCCGTTGTGGTGGGCGATCCGGCGGATCTCGAGGTTGCCGACGTCGTTGCCCTGTGCCAGCCGCACCCGCATTCGCGCCTCGCCGAGGAGTACCTCGGCGCAGGTGTCTCCGTGGTATCGATGTCGGCCGACATCGACGATGTCCACGCACTGGTAGACCTCGATGAATTCGCCAAACAGCATGGGGCAGCCCTGGTGGTGGGTGCGGCGATGAGTCCGGGTTTGACGGGCTTGCTGGCCGACCATCTCTGGCGTCAGTTGCACGTCGCCGAGGAGATACACGTCGCCACTCACGGCACCGCCGGGCCGGCATGCGCGGTGCAGCACCACGATGCGTTCGGCGAAACTGCGATCGGCTGGCACGACGGCGACTGGATCGAACGCCCAGGCGGGAGTGGTCGCGAGCTCGACTGGTTCCCAGAACCGATCGGTGCCAAGGACTGTTATCGAGCCGCACTGCCCGATCCCATCCTGCTCCACAGGATCTTCCCGACCGCATCGCGGATCAGCGCTCGGGCCTCGGGTACTCGACGCGACCGGCTCACGGCGCGGTTTCCGATGTTGACTCCACCGCACGCCGGCGGCGACATCGGGGCGGTGCGCGTCGAGGTGCGTGGCGCGGCTGAAGACGGGGCACGAGTCACGGTGATCGCCGGTGCATCGGGACCCACCAGTGAACTTGCCGCCGCTGTCACCGTTGCGTGTCTCGAAGCGTGTCTCACCGGTCATCTCGAGCCAGGCGTCCATGTCGTCGGTGGCTCGTCGGTCGACCCACCGACTCTTCTGCGACGTGCGGTGGAACTGGGCGTGCGCCTCCAAGAGTTCACCGGAGTCGCTCGATCGTCTGGCGGGTGACCCTTCGTCGCGGATACCGTCAACCGTGTGAGTGACGTGCCGAACGATCCGATGTTGCCGTGGCTACCGGAGGGTCATACGTTGATCGTTCCTCGACGCGGAGAGCTGTTCTACCGGATCCACCGACACCCCGATCCAGACGCACCGACGTTGCTGCTGTTGCACGGTTGGACGGCGAGCGCCGATCTGCAGTTCTTCACGGCGTACGAGGCGCTGGCTACCCGCTTCTCGTTCGTCACCATCGACCACCGCGGCCACGGCCGCGGGCTTCGCTCGGACAGACGCTTCGAACTGGAGGACGTGGCCGACGATGCTGCAGCCCTGGTCGAAGCGCTCGGCGTCACCCCGGTGATCACTGTCGGGTATTCGATGGGCGGGCCTGTCAGCATGCTGCTGGCGCACCGTCATCCGCATGTCGTACGCGGCCTCGTGGTTCAAGCGACGGCTCTGGACTGGTGCTCGACACGATTCGAACGTGTGCGCTGGCGAACCGCGCACCTCCTCGGGCCGCTGTTGAGGTCGTTCGCCTACCAACGGTGGATCAGCAAGGGCCTTCGTCGGCTGCTGGGGCCCGGCAGCCCCCTGCAGATGTACGTACCGTGGCTCAGCGGCGAGCTGCGCCGCAACGACCCACAGAGCATCGTGCAGGCGGGGCAGTCGTTGAGTCGTTACGACGCCAGGCCGTGGGCCGGGGATCTGCACAAGCCTGCCGGGTCGTTGATCACCACTCGCGACCGACTCGTGTCACCGCGCAAGCAGCGCGCCTTGGCCAAGGCACTCGGCGCCGAGGTGCGCGAGGTTGTCGCCGATCATCTCTGTGCCTGGGAGCAACCGAACGACTTCGCCGAAGCCACAGTCGAGCTCGTCGAGTTGGTGGCCGCCGTTTCGTCGCACGTGTCGATCTGAGTCAGCCGCCGCCGGTTCCTTCAGTGCGCGCTTCGAGCGCGCCAAGCCGGTCGGCGAGGCGTTCGATTGCCCGACTGACACGCTCGAGGTGATCCTCGAGCTCGCTGGAACTGGCGACGTCGGACAGTCCGAGGCGAACCGCGGCCAACTCGCGGGCGAGGAACTCGGTATCGGCCTGTGTGCGTTCCGCGACGCGGCGATCGTTCTCGGTTTGGATGCGGTCACGCTGCTCCTGGCGGTTCTGGGCCAACAAGATGAGCGGTGCCGCGTAGGCGGCCTGCGTGCTGAACGCCAGGTTGAGGAGGATGAACGGGTAGGGGTCGAATCCGCCATTGCGGATGTTGCCGATGTTGAAACCGTAGGCAAGGTTGATCGAGATCCAGATTGCGACGATGATGGTCTGAGAGACGAGGAAGCGAGCCGTACCCAACGTGCGCGCAATCGTCTCGCTGAACCGGCCGAAGGCTTCGGGGTCGTAGTGCACGCCCAATCCCCGGCGCTGGCGGGGTGT
>DATAJN010000081.1:0-3378 GCA_036262105.1 Ilumatobacteraceae bacterium | reverse complement strand
CCATCTAGACCGGTCGCCTGGCTCGCGTCGTAGGTGATTGCCGACCGCAGCAAGAAGAACCCGACCAGGCTGAATCCGATGCCCCGGCCCACTTCACCAACCGCTCCCAGTCGCTCTGTCCACCTGGCCCGCGACGGAGAGATACCTGACATGTCGAGTTCGTCCTCGACGTCCATGGTCACACCCTTGGAGATGCGGTACAGGCCTACTGCGATCACGATCACGCCGACCAAACCGATGACGCCGCGGCCGAAGCTGTGGCTCATGAACGAGGCGGAGATATCAGTGACCTTCTTGTTGCCGTCGGGCGACTCCGAAGCGTGACGCGCCAGCGCGATCGCGCTGATCGCGAATGTGATGTACATGACTGCACTCGCTATGTAGCCGATCCGGTGTGCCATTGCCTTTGCATCGGTGCCACCAGGCATAAGGGCCGAGACCACCCGCCACGCGGCGTAGAGCAACATTCCGATCGCCAGAAACCACAACAGCAGAGTGCCACCGCTCGATCCGGCAACGGTTTTGATCGCACCGATCGGGCTGGCTTCCTGGTCGCCAGTCGAGGACGTGCTGTTGGCCCACCCCGTGGCCTTGGCAGCCACCGACAGGGCAAGAAATCCGGCAATGACGTATACGACGCCTTTGGCAAACCAACCGGCTCGCCCAATCTTGACAACTTCGGGATGCTCGGCGGTGAGGTGCTCTACCGGATTGTGGGTCGAGCGGACGGATGACATGTAGGTGGTATTCCCGTCAGCGACCGGCCTCAAACCGGAGGCGTGGGGTTGAGGCGGCTCGGGTTCGCGGCGCACCATGCAACCGGACAGCAAATTGATGTCAATCCAGTTCGAGGACAAGTCGCAACCCGTCGTCGATGGCGACAAGTTCCTCGTAGGTGACACGTCCAACGAACTCGCCGAGCCGCTCGGGTGCAACGGCGGAGGTCTGCTCGATCAGGACCTGGGTCTGCTCGTCATCAATGGTGATCGTCGGACGAAAGATACGTGGTGGCGCAGAACGTGATGTAGGTGCCACGAGCACGGTCGACAGCATCAGGTCGTCCGACTGGACGATGACGGCGTACCGACCTCCTTGCTGTTCATTTCCTCGGGTGTCACGAGGAGCGCGAAGTCGGTGGATGTCACCACGCACGAAGCTCGTCCATGTCCATCAGCACCTGGCGGCTTTCGGCGCGATCTGCGTCATCGTTCATCAACGCCAGCGACTCGGCGCGCATCTGTTCGCGTCGACGAAGCCGCACGGCGTCGACGAGGGCTCGACGAATGGCGTCTGACGCCGTCGATCCGTCGGCCATCAGTTCAGCGAGCGCTCGTTCGGAGCGTTCGTCGGTTCGAAAGTTCACTACTGACATACGACAATGCTACGACAGATTGTAAGACTTTTCAACTACAGCCTGCCCACATCAACCACATTCGGTCCTCGACGGCGAGTTTGGCTGATGTCAGGATCGACCGACTTCGGCCAGGGCGCCCTGCACGGAGTCGGCGAACCGCCGGACGATCTGGTCGAGGTCGCCGGCCGAGGCGTTGTACGGCGGGGCGATGATCACCGTGTCGCCACGCGTTCCGTCGACATTGCCACCCATCGGGTAACAGATCAGTCCGTGATCGAGTGATTGCCGGCGGATGCGCAGGTGCAGCGCGAGTGACGGATCGAACGGTTCGTTCGTCGCCCGGTCGGCGACGAACTCGATGCCGATGAGGAAGCCGCGGCCACGAATGTCGCCCACGGAGTGTGCGACGGCATCGACGGCACCCAATGCGTCTCGCAGCGATCGCTGCAGCGCGGGGCCGTCGCGATGGACGCGCTCGACCAGACCGTCGCGCTGGATGATGCGCTGCACTGCTACGCCGGCAGCGCACGCGAGCGTGTGCCCGGTGAACGTGTGCCCGGTCATCGGGCCGCCCGAGACGGCGTCCAGCACTTCGGCGATTCGGCGGCGGTATAGCGTGGCACTCAACGGCACGTATCCCCCGCCCAGGCCCTTGGCGACGGACATGATGTCGGGCACCACGCCGTCGTGTTCCAGCGCGCGCCACGTGCCGCATCGACCTGCGCCGCACATGACCTCATCGGCGATCATCAACACGCCGTGGCGGTCGCACACCTCGCGCACCAGACGTGCATAGCCGTCGGGTGCCGGCACGACACCCCCAGCCGCCTCGACGACGGGTTCGAAGATGTACGCGGCAACGTTCGTCGGACCGAGACGGACGATCTCGGACTCCAGTTCCGCCGCACACCATGTGGCGACATCGGCGGCGTCGACGCCATCAGGCGGTCGGAAGGCGTTGGCGGGAGAGATGTGCGACACCGGCAGCATCGAGCCGCGGTACGGCGCCTGTCGATCGCTGAGGTCCGAGACCGACAACGCCCCCAGCGTGTTGCCGTGCCACGACCTGCGACGAGCGATGAACCGGCTTCTGGTGTGTTCGCCGTTCGCCCAGTGGAAGTGCAGAGCGATCTTCAGTGCCGATTCGACGGCCTCGGAGCCTCCGCAGGTGAACACCATCTGCTGCAGATCGGATCCTGCGCGTCGACCCACGAGCTCGGTCAGTTCTTCCAGCGGATCACTGCTGAAGTTGTACCGGTAGGCGTGGGCAACCAGGTCGAGCTGGCTGCGGATGGCCTCGTTGACCTCTGAGTGCGAGTGGCCCAGGCAGAACACTGCCGGACCGCCGGAACCATCCAGGTACTCCTTGCCCGACACATCGACCACCCGGCTACCACGTCCGCTGGCCAGCTTCGGTAAGTCCCCACCCACCACCTCGCCGGGCTTGACGGTCGACTTCGCCGTCGTCATCGCGGCCGAACTGGGGTGACGAAAGCTTGCAGCATCAGGCGAGTCTGGCATCATCGACGCCATGACCGTGATCAAGATCAACGCGCTGACCGTACCCGCCGAGATGGGCGAAGAAGTCGCCAAGAGGTTTGCCGCGAGGGCAGGAGCTGTCGACGGCCACGACGGGTTCGAGGGTTTCGAGCTGCTGCGGCCCACCGACGAGCGCACCACCTGGCTGGTGGTCACCCGCTGGCGCGACCTCGAGTCGTTCGAGGCGTGGAGAACGTCGTCCTCGTTCGCGCACGGTCACAGCGCCGAGGCGTCCAGCGCTGGCGGCGATGGTGCTGGCGAAGCCCGGGCAGCGCAGCCGCCGATGCCCATCCAAGCCGAGCTGTGGTCGTACGACGTCGCGATCTCGTCAGTGCCCTGACGGATCGGACACGGCCGGCTTGGCCGCGGACGTGCTCACTCTTTGGGGGTTCCGCCTGCAACAGAACGCGTCCAGATCGCCGCTCTGAGGGCTCCGCTGATCTGGGTGCCACCCCCGGTACACCGCCGCAGGAGATCCAGTTCTG
>DATAJN010000080.1:0-11295 GCA_036262105.1 Ilumatobacteraceae bacterium | reverse complement strand
CCTCACGGGCCACACGAGCGACCCGGCGGATGCTGTCGAACGGGCAATCGGGCATGGGATCGAGATCGATGCGCCACTCGTCGGGCCGCTCGGTATCGGCTCGTCGCGAGTTCCAGGGGTGGAACTCGACCGTCGACATCTGCACCGCCCAGACCACCTGGGCCAGCTCGGTCACGCACAGCTCGTCGGCGTGCTGGCCGTAGCGCGGAAAGTGCACGCGCACGGTGCCGAGCCACGGCGGCGCACCGGCGGGGACGCGCTTCTGGTGAACTTTCTCACCGCTGACGCCGGTCGGAAAGCGGTGCAGCATGCAGGGCCGCTCGCGAAGTGCATTGACGATGCCGTCGCCGACGCCCATGTAGTAGTGGACGAGGTCGAGCTTCGTCGCACCGAGTGCGGGGAAGTACACGCGGTCCGGGTTCGATACTCGAACGACACGATCCCCGACGGCAACTTCGATTGCCGGTTGCTTCGCTGCTGGCACACCCCGACAATATTCGCCGCGCGAAACAACGGCGACTCAGCTTGGTAGCGCGTCCTCGATAGCGGCCACCAACGACGGATCTTCCGGTGTGACCGTCGGAGCGAAGCGCGTGACCGATCCGTCGGGTGCGATCACGAACTTCTCGAAGTTCCAGCGGATGTCACCACTATGACCGTCGGAATCCGCCACCTGAGTGAGCGCCGCGTAGATGGGATGGCGGTGATCGCCATTGACCTCGATCTTCTCCATCAAGGGGAAGGTCACGCCATAGTTCGTCGAGCAGAACCTCTCGATCTCCTCGGGGGAGCCAGGCTCCTGCGCGCCGAACTGGTTGCACGGGAACCCGATCACGGTGAATCCCTTCCCGGCATAGGTCTTCTGGAGCGCTTCGAGACCGGCGTACTGCGGCGTCAGGCCGCACGCCGAGGCGACGTTGACCGCC
Organism: Ilumatobacteraceae bacterium; assembly: GCA_036262105.1. Taxonomy (GTDB): domain Bacteria; phylum Actinomycetota; class Acidimicrobiia; order Acidimicrobiales; family Ilumatobacteraceae; genus JAENVT01. The sequence continues at coordinate 10,369 of DATAJN010000080.1, read as the reverse complement.
AGGATCGCTTTCCCGTCGAATGCGGCCAGCGACGTCTCATCTCCGCGGAGGGTGTGGATGGGTTCGGTGAAGATCGTCATCGGTTCAGTCTGACCCTCGACGATCGTGCATGACGAACCGGTGGAACCGAAAGGCTACGGTCAACCGGGCACCATGACACTCGGCTCGATTCGCCATCAGATCCGCATCCACCGCCCCGCCACCGTCGTGTGGGAGCTCGCCGGTGATGCGACCCGGTTGCACGAGTGGTTTCCGGGGGTCACGTCGTGTGAGGTGACTGGCAACACCCGCGTCATCACCCTCGGCTCCGGCATGACCATGTCGGAGGATCTCCTGATCAACGACCCGATACAGCGACGATTCCAATACAGGATCACGTCGACGATGTTCGTCCACCATCGCGGCACGATCGATGTCATCGACCTCGGCGACGACACCTGCCTGGTCGTGTACTCCACCGACGCCGATCCACGCACGATGGCACTGACCATTGGCGGCGCCACGGCAGACGCCCTCGACGAGCTCAAGCGGCAGATGGAGCCGGCGATGGAGAGAACAAGCTGATGGGCCGCAAGATCCTTCTTGTAACCACCGACCAGCAGCGATATGACACGCTCGGCTGCAACGGCGGCACGGTCGCCCGCACTCCTGTCGTCGATGGTCTCGCCTCGGTGGGGTTCCGCTACGAGCGTGCCCATCCCCAGTCGGTCGTTTGCATGCCATCGCGGTCGACGATCATCACGGGTCAGCACCCGAGCACTCACGGGGTGTGGATGAACGGCGTAGCGCTGCCGGTCGACGCTCCCTCGGTAGCGGCGCTGCTGCACGAAAACGGATACCGCACAGCGTTGATCGGCAAGCCTCACTTCGAACCGTTCCTCGATCCATTTGCCCGATTCGAGGAGAACCGCTTCGCCACCGAAGGGCTCTCCGGTCTTCACCGCGGATTCGAACACTTCGAGTCGGCAACACACGGACCACAGGGACCTCTGCACTACGCCCGTTGGTTGGCCGCAACTCACCCGGAGGCCGTCAGGATGTTCTACCCGGTACTCGATGCTGCGTTGGAAGTCAATGCCGCGGGCGGTGGTGATAGCGGTGCGCCGCAGGTTCACGACAACGAGATCCCGAAGGAGTGGTATCACACGGACTGGGTTGCCGATCGCACCATCGCCTGGCTCGACTCGCTCGGCGCAGCCGACGACTGGTTCTGCTGGATGAGCTTTCCCGATCCGCATCATCCGTGGGATCCCCCCACTTCCGAGATCGGTCGCATCGATTGGCGAGATGTACCGCTGCCGGCGGGTTACATCAGCGATCGCGCCAAACGCGAAGCCGTGCTCGACGCCAAGCCCCGCCATTGGCGTGCGTGGTACGACGGACGCCTGGTGTCCAACTACGAGGCTCCGCTCGACTGGGTTCCGGCAACGCTCACCGCCGACCAGGTCCGCGAGGTCAACGCCCGCAACGCTGTCGAATGTGAACTGATCGACGAAGCCCTCGGCCGAGTTTTGGCGGCTACCGCCGCGCGCGGCTGGGGCGACGATGTCGACGTGATCTTCACGACGGATCACGGCGAGCTGCAGGGCGACTTCGGCCTTCTCTTCAAAGGCCCATATCACGTCGACGGGCTGATGCGAATCCCACTCGTGTGGCGGCCCGCGCCATCGGCGGGCATTCGACCGGCCACGGTCACACGCCCGGTGGGTCTCGTCGATCTCGCACCGACGTTCTGTCAGATTGCCGGGCTGACAGCACCGGAGTGGATGCAGGGCAAAGCACTTCCCATCGACGACCCGGATGCCGATCGACGGGGATTCGAGCGCGTCTTGACCGAGTGGGACAGCGAGCTCTTCGGGGTCGGCGTGCACTTGCGAACGATCACCCGCGACGGATGGGTCTGCAGCACGTACCAACCGGGCTACAGCCACGACGGAACCGAGGGTGAGCTCTACGACCTCGGCGACGATCCGCTTCAGCAGCTCAATCGTTGGGCGGACCCGTCCCTGACGCCCCTGCGCGACGACTTGCTCGTCGATCTGTGGGCTCACCAGCCGCCCAGGCAACTACCGCTTCGGCGCGTGGAGGCGCCCGTTTGAGCCGCTAGACGAGTTTGGCTTGAGAACGCAGCAGACGCCTGCCCTGCACGGTGATCTCCAACTCCTTGTACCAGGGAGCAGGCTTGTCGCCGCTGCGCTGTCCCCAAACGAGCGACCGCTCCTTGGCCTCGTGCAGGCACGAGGCGACGGCCTCGAGATCCCAGCCGAGTTTGGCGGCAAGGATCGAGTTGTCGACCGGTGCACCCGAGTCGTCACCTTTGAGTATGACTCCGAGTAGTAGCACCATCAGGCGATCATCCGACATTGGGTCATCACTCTACCGGCGAATGAGGCCAGAGCAGCCGAGGAGCCGATCGAGCCGCACTCGGGGCGCGACGGATGACAAGCTGCGCTCATGAGTTCCTACGACGTGCTCGTGATCGGCGGCGGTATCGCCGGCGTGTCGATCGGATACGAGCTGGCCGCTGATCGCTCTGTCGGTCTGCTGGAGATGGAAGCGACGCTCGCGTTCCACACCACCGGCCGATCAGTTGCGACGTTCCTCGAGAGCTACGGCGGACGCACGATCCGACTGCTCACAACGGCGAGTCGAGCATTCATGGAAGACCCTCCCGACGGGTTCGCCAGGCCCCTGCTGAAGCCACTTCCGCTGGTGTGGGTCGCGCCGCACGGCGACCTCGAAGACATGCGTCTGATGCACGGTGCAGTCACCGAGTTCGTGCCCGACATGCGCATTCTCAGCGGTGACGAAGTGGTCGAGCTCACCAAGGTGATCCGCAGCGACTGGGTCGCAGGCGGTTTGCTGGAACGAGGCGCCAGCGAGATCGACGTCGCCGCCTTGCACGGAGGGTACGCGGCGCGTCTACGAGCGCGCGGCGGTGACATCCACACCTCGTGTGGTGTGACGGCCATGAAACGGGTCGACGACCTCTGGTATGTCACTGACCGAGCAGGCAACTCACATGTTGCTCCGGTCGTGGTCAATGCCGCAGGGTCGTGGTGCGACATCGTGGCCGATCTCGCCGGCGCACGACCCGTTGGCATCCATCCACTTCGTCGCACAGTGTTCACGATCGGCGCGCCCACCGATGTCGATCCTCTCAGCATCCCTCTCGTTGCCGATGTCGCCGGCACCTTCTACTTCAAGCCGGAGGGACCGCAGATCCTCTGCTCACCGGCCGATGAAGTGCCTTCCGCGCCGTGCGACGCGCGACCCGACGAGCTCGACATCGCCAAGGCGATCGATGTGATCAACGCGGCTACGACGCTCGACATCCGCCATGTCCGATCGTCGTGGGCCGGCTTGCGCAACTTCGTTGCCGATCGCTCACCGGTTGCCGGTTTCGACGACGAAGTGGAGGGGTTCTTCTGGTTCGTGGGTCAGGGTGGCTACGGAATTCAGATCTCCCCCGCCTTGGCGCAGGCCGGTGCGTCGCTGGTTCGCAGTGGGCTGCTGTCCGACTCGCTCACAGCGCGCGGGCTCGAGCCGGCCGCCCTCGATCGTCGGCGACTGGCCGACTTGACGACACTCGACGGTCACTAGTCTGGCGCCATGCTTGCTGCCGGTTCGCCCGCCCCCGACTTCTGCTTACCCGACCAGCACGGCGTCGATGTATGCCTCGCCGACCTCCGCGGCCGATGGGTGCTGCTGTGGTGGTATCCGAAGGCCTCGACCCCCGGTTGAACGATCGAGGGACAGGCGCTGCGTGACAGCGCCGATCGCTTTGCTGCTGCCAACTGCGTCATTCTCGGTGCCTCGTTCGACACGCCTGCGGAGACCCTCGAGTTCGCCGAGGCGCAACTCTTCGGGTACTCGCTGCTCAGTGATGTCGACCGAAAGATCGGGGCCGCCTACGACGTTCTGCGGCCGGCGGACGAACAGTACGCGGAGTATCCACGACGTCATTCGTTTCTGATCGACGACACGGGTGTCATCCGTCGGGTGTACGTCGTCACCGACGTGGCCACGCACGCCGAGGATGTACTGGCCGACTTGGAGCAGCTGCAACAGTGAACGTCCGCAACCCGGGTCGACCGACCCGCATCCCGATCGACGCCAGAGTTCAGGATGCGGGCGCAGATACCGAGGCACTGAAGCGCAAAGCGCAACAGGTATCGCGCGGGGGCACCCGGGCAGCGGTTCTCGGCGCGAACGACGGCCTGGTGACCAACCTCTGCCTGATCCTGGCCATCGCCGGGGCCAATGCCAGCCCGTCCGCTGTGCGTCTGGCCGGCTTTGCCAGCCTGGTGGCCGGCGCGTTCTCGATGGCTGCGGGGGAATGGGTGTCGGTGAGCAGCCATCGCGAGTTGGCAACCGGCCTGCTCTCCGAGCTGCGCCGGCTGATCGCCCGCAACCCCAGGTTGGTGCTCGGGGAGCTCACTGCGCAACTGGTGCGGGACGGCTTCGCCGAGGACACCGCGGCCCAGGTGACCACGGAGCTTCCCCTCGACGAGGACCGATTCATGAACTTCACCGCGCGCACGGTGTTCGGCGTCAATCCCGATGAGCTCGGGTCGCCGCTGACCGCCGCAACGAACTCGCTCGTGCTGTTCGCCGTCGGGGCGCTCATCCCACTCGCTCCCTGGTTCTTCACCAGCGGAGCCGCCGCAGTCAGCGCGTCGATCGTGCTCACCGCCGTAGCCAGCCTCTTCATCGGCGGACTCGTCAGCCGGTCGAGCGGCAACTCGACGTTCGCCGGTGCTTCCCGGCAGCTGGCGATCGTCGCGTTGGCGTCGGCCATCACCTACGCAATCGGAGCGTTGTTCGGAACAGCAATCGCCTGACAGGTTTCGCAAGGAGTACGTTCCACAGCGTGCCAACAGGTTTGCCGCTGCTGCCGACGACCGTCGTCGGCAGCTATGCCCACCCGTCATGGTTCTACGCCGCGAAGGAACTGATGGAGGCCGGCCGGTTCGGGCCCGTCGACGTCGAGGAGACCTTCGACGACGCCGTCGATCGGGCCATCCTCGACCAGGAGCAGGCGGGTCTCGACGTCATCAGTGACGGCGAGATGCGCAGGGCCAGCTTCGTGTGGGCGTTCGCCTCGCGGATGACCGGCCTGCGCGACGGCGGCGCACCGCGCAAGATGGGCCCGATGTCGCTCGACATGCGCAACGTGCAGGAGACCATCGGCCCGGTGGGTGTGCCGAACGGGATGGGCGCGGTCGAGGAGTTCGCCTATGCGTCGACGCGCACGACCAAACCGATCAAGATCCCCCTTCCGGGCCCGTTCGCGCTCACCACGTTCATCCGTCCTGTCGAGTACTACACCGACCGCACCCATCTCGCCGAGGCCTTCGTGCCGGCATTGAACCACGAGATCCGCCAACTCGCCGCGGCGGGATGCAAATGGATCCAGCTCGACGAGCCGGCAACCCCGGGATATGCGGCGAACGATCCGCACACCCCATCCGACATCGCCAGGTTGTTCAACGCCTGCATCGAGGGCGTCACCGGCGTTCACTTCAGCCTGCACATCTGCTTCGGTTCGTTCCGCAAGCTGCCATATGCGAAGAAGACCTACGCGCCCTACTTTCCCGATCTGCTCGAAGCGAAAGCCGATCAGTTCGTGCTCGAGTACGGCACGCGGGAAATGGCCGAGATCGAGCAGTGGATGAACTGGGCACCCGACCGCGAGCTCGGCGCGGGGATCATCGACATACGCACCCACTACTGCGAGACACCCGACGATGTCGCCGAGCGAGTGCGCAAGTGCCTCGACCACGTACCCGCCGACAAGCTCTTCCTCACGACTGACTGCGGGTTGCGCTACGTGCATCGCACCCTCGCTCGGCAGAAGATCAACAACCTCGTGGCCGGTGTGCGTCAGGTTCGCGAGACCCTATGACGACATCGACCCGCAAGATCCTGATCGATACCGATCCGGGGATCGACGACGCCATGGCGATCTTCTACGCCTTGGCGTCACCCGAACTCGAGGTCGTCGGACTGACGACCGTGTACGGCAACGCTCACATCGCGGTGTGCACCACGAACGCATTGAAGCTGCTCGAGATCGCTGATCGGACGCACATCCCTGTCGCCAAGGGAGTCGACGGCCCGCTGGTGATGCCATACCGCGGCCCGGCGGCCTTCGTCCACGGAACCGATGGCCAGGGCGATGTCTTCTTGTCGCCACCCACCACGAAGTCGGAACCAATCGATGCCGCGCAGTTCATCATCCGCACGGTCATGGATTCGCCGGGCGAGATCACGCTGGTCGCTCTCGGGCCGTTGACCAACATCGCCGTCGCCATGCTCATCGAACCCGCGCTGACCACGCACCTGGCCGGGATCGTCCTGATGGGCGGCAACGCCTTCTGTGGCGGCAATGCGTCGCCGGCCGCAGAGGCGAACGTGCTCAACGACCCCGAAGCTGCTGACATCGTCTTCGGGGCCGACTGCCCGATGGTGATGGCGGGCCTCGATGTGACGGAGCAGACGTTCATGTCGGCGGCCGACATCGCCCAGTTCTCGACGTTCGGGAACGCACGAGCGAACCACCTTGCGGCGATCACTCCGATCTACGAAAGCTTCTACCGCGGTCGCAACGGACTCGACGGAATCTTCGTCCACGACTCGTCGACCATCAGCTACCTGCTTGCGCCTGAGCTGTACACCTGGGTCGAGCATCCTGTTCGTGTCGACTGTGGCCACAGCTTTTGTCGCGGAAAGACGCAAACCGCGGCTCGTGTCAGCGATCACGAGACGGAGTGGAGCACACGGCGCCCGGTGCGCATCCTCACCGGCGTCGACAGTCGCGCGGTGGTCGAAATGGAACTGGAGCGGTTGCGGCGATGACTCGTCGTCAGCCTGGCAACGTAATCGACAAGGAGGCGGACCATGCCCGTTGACCCAGAAGTAGAAGCCGTGTTGAAGGAACTCGCCGCGCAAGGCGGGCCACCGTTGTACGAGCTGTCGGTCGACGAGGCGCGCACCGTCGCCGAAGAAATGGTGGCGCTGGCCGGCGACCCGATCGAGGTCGGGTCGGTTCGAGACATCTCCATTCCCATCGACGGCGCGGCGATCGCGGCGCGCGTGTACACGCCGAAGGGCGCCGGACAACATCCGGTGGTCATGTTCTTCCACGGTGGCGGTTGGGTGATCTGCAGCCTCGACACCCACGACAACGTCTGCCGAGCCATCAGCCGCGACGCCGACGCCATCGTGGTCTCAGTTGCGTATCGCATGGCGCCCGAGCACCGCTTTCCCGTTGCGGCCCACGACTGCTTCGCGGCCACGCGGTGGGTGGCCGCCAACGCCGCGTCGTTGGGAGGCGATGCCGGCCGTCTGGCCGTGTGCGGCGACAGCGCAGGAGGAAACCTCAGCGCTGTGGTCTCGCACATGGCACGCGATGCCGGTGGCCCGGCGCTGGCCTTCGCCGCGCTGATCTACCCGGCCGTCGACATGACCGCCGAGGGAGGATCGATGACCGACAACGCCCATGGCTACTTCCTGGAGGAGGAAACCATGCAGTGGTTCATGGGTCACTACCTCTCGCCCGAGGAACGAACGCACCCCATGTCCTCGCCGTTGCTCAACACCGATCTGTCTGGCCTACCGCCGTGCTTCATCGCCACCTGTGAGTACGACCCGTTGCGCGACCAGGGCGAGGCCTACGGAGCCGCTTTGCGGGCTAGCGGTGTCGCGGCCGAGAACAAGCGCTACGACGGCTTGATCCACCTCGTGATCAACATGACCGGCGTTGTCGAGGGTGGTCGGACGCTGCTCGCCGATGTCGGGTCCCGACTGCGCACGGCGCTGCACGGCTGACCAATGGATCCCATCGAGTTCCGCAGCGACAACGCCGCCGGTGTTGCCCCCGAGATCATGGCGTCAATCACAGCGGCCAACATCGGCTCGGCGTTGGCGTACGGCGCCGACGATTGGACAGCCCGGCTACGCAACACCGTGCGCGCCGTGTTCGAACACCCCGACGCCGAGGTCTTCCCGGTCGTCAGCGGCACGGCCGCCAACTCACTGGCGCTGGCCGCGATGTGCCCGCCGTGGGGAGCCGTCGTGTGCCACGACACAGCGCACATCCTGCAGAACGAGTGTGGCGCCACCTCGATGTTCGGCGGCGGCGCCGTGATTCGCGGAGTCGCCGGCGCGAGCTACCGCATCGACCCCGCTGCACTCGCCCAGGCTTTCGAGGCAACTCGCTGGGGTGACCCCCACCATTCGCAGCCATCGGTGCTCTCGCTGACCGTTCCGTCCGACTACGGCACCCTCTCCAATCCGCAACAGATCACCGAGTTGACGTCAGCGGCGCGCAGTCGCGGTCTGAGCGCCCACCTCGATGGTGCTCGAATCGCCAACGCACTCGCGGTGCTCGAGTGCTCCCCCGCCGATCTCACGTGGCGAGCGGGCATAGACGCCGTGTCGCTCGGGGCGATGAAGAACGGGGCGCTCAGCACCGACGCGATCGTGTGCTTCGACCCGGCCATCGCCGAGCAACTCGTCTATCGCACCAAGCGTGCCGGGCACGTGGCCTCGAAGATGCGATTCCAATCGGTGCAGCTCATCACCTACCTCACCGATGATCTGTGGTTGCGCCTGGCCCGCAGTTCGAACGCGACGATGACACGGCTGGCTCTCGGCCTTTCCAAGCTGGGCATCGAACAACTGAACGAGCCCGATGTGAACATGCTCTTCATCCGCGTCGACCCTGCGGTCGCCGATCGGATGGCTGACTCGGGCCTGCTCTTCTACCGGATGGCCGCCGACATCGTCCGCCTGGTCACCAGCTTCCAGACGACCGACGACGAGGTCGACACGGCCCTCACCCGAATCGAATCCGCCCTTGCCTAGCGCTCGGGTTGGTTCTGGCTGGCCAGACCGACCATGTTGCCCTCGCTGTCGGTGATGAACGCCATCCACTCCTCCGCGCCGGGTGGGCCGAACTGGCCTTGCTCATCGGTGAAGATCACCTGCGGATCACTGGCGACCTCCACCCCGTCGCTGCGAAGTTGTTCGACGGTCGCCCGAACGTCGTCGACGCGTAAGTAGATCAGAGCCTTCGGGGCACCGCGTTCGATGAGCAAACGAGTTTCGCCGAGACGGAAGAAAGCCAGCCCGGGCGGGTCGAAGATGCCGATCGGTGGTTCACCGATGAGCCGGCTGTAGAAGGCCACGGCTCGATCGAGATCATCGGCATGCTGCGCCACCTGATGCAAGATCACGCGGACGAGGCTCGCTCACTGATCCATACGGCCGACAGCACCAATGCCCCACCCACGCCATCGCGCAGATGCAGGTGTTCGCCAACCACGATCCACGAGAAGAGCACACCGAGCACCGGCGTGAGGAACAACGTGACGGCGACACGATTCGAGGGCTGGTTCGACAGCACCAGACACAGCAGCAAGTAGGCGATCCCCGAACCGATACCGAGGAAGATGGCCGCGCCGAGAGCCTTGGGCGTCACTGAGTCGCCGCGCAGCATGCCACCGTTGAAGACGTCGAAGAGGCAGGCCGGGATGACGAACATCAACGCGCCGACTTGAGTGACTGCAGCGACCGCGAGCGGATCCACACCTCGCCCGACGCGACGGACGAAGGCCGTGTAGACGGAGAACGTGACTACCGTGCCCAGCAGCAAGATGATCGGCAGCACCGGCGAAGGCCCGGAGTGCTCGGTGAACACGCCCGAGGCGACGAGCGCACCGGTGAAGCCGACGACCAGGGCGATGATCGACCGTCGCGACGGAGCATCGCCGACCAGCAGCACGCCGGCCAAGGCAACGCCGATGGGCTCGAGGCCGACAACGATCGACCCGATCGTGGCCGAGCCTCGGTCGACGCCGATGCCCATGAACACCGCCATCAGGCCGATTCCGAACATCCCGATCAACAACAGTTGGCGGACGTGGCGCCGTGCGCTCGACAACCGATGTCGAGCGATGATCACCAACATGACCGTGGCGAGCAGGAAGCGGATGAGGTTGGTGGTCGCCGGGCCGAAGCTCTTGCTGGCCAGCTTGTACGCCGGCAGGCTTCCGCCGAAGAACAGGACGATTGTCAGCAACGCAGCGCGCACCGCCACCGACGGCGGCGCATGGGCGCGGTCGACGACAGCGGGCTTCGATTCGCTGATCGTCATGCCTCCACGATAGGCGAGAACGAATACCGAGTTCAGTCCCGGGCAGCGCCAGCTACTCTCTGGGCTGGCGTGCCGGGAAGTCTGGTCGGCGAACTACAGGAGACCCCTTGACTCGCCAAGCTCGGCGCGCTGAACAACCGAACCCTCAGGTGTTGTCGCCCTTGCGCGACTTCATGCGCACCGAAGCTGCCGGCGGCATCCTTCTCG
>DATAJN010000079.1:0-1836 GCA_036262105.1 Ilumatobacteraceae bacterium | reverse complement strand
GTCGAACACGCCGTCGTGCTCCCACCGGTCCTGCCAGCGAAGTTCGATCTCCTGGGCAAGTGCGCCTGAATACCGGAACTTGGGGGCGTCGTCTGGTGTGGTGGGGGCCGAAGTCATTAGCCAAAGATTCTACGATGCGGTGCGCCGCTACTACGGTTGCAAATCATGTCTGCGAGCAACGGACCGTCCTACGTGGGCATCGTCGACCGCATCATCGCCGCCGCTGATCGACCAACAGGCATCCGTTTCGTCGGGCCGTCTGTGGCCGCGCACGTGCCCGAAATCTTTGTGCCGTGGCGCGAGATCCACGACGAGGCCAGGGTCGTCGGCGCCGCTCTGCAGGCCCGCGGTCTGGTTCCCGGCGACCACGTGGCGATCCTCGGACCCACCTCGCGCCAGCTGATCACGATCATCCAGGGATGCTGGCTGGCGGGGCTGGCCAGCATGGTGCTCCCGCTGCCGATGCGCATGGGTTCGCTCGAAGCGTTCATCGAATCGACCAGGGCTCGAATCCGGCATGGCGACGCCAAGCTGGTGCTCATCGACGAGTTGCTCGCTGCGTTCTACGAACGCACTGCTGTGGATCCGCCGATCGAGCTGATGGCCGACGTGCTGCCAGGCTCGACGAGTGCACCGAGTGGTGAGCGTTTGGAGATCCCCGACCACGATCCGGAGCGGCTCGTGATCCTGCAATACACGAGCGGATCCACCAGTGAGCCGAAGGGCGTGATGATCCCCGATCGCGTCCTCGCGGCCAACATCGACGCCTCGTGCACCGCCGCCGAACTGGGTGAGGACGACGTGATGGTTTCATGGCTGCCGCTCTACCACGACATGGGTCTCGTCGGGTTCTTGTCGGTCCCGATGACCAACGGTTGCCAGCTCGTTCAGGCCGCGCCGCAAGACTTCCTCGCCAAGCCCGGCAACTGGATGCAATGGATCAGTGACTGGCGGGGCACGGCAACCGCGGGTCCGAACTTCTCATGGGTGCTGGCCACCCGCGCACTTGGCCGCATGCACGATCTGGATCTGTCGTCGCTGACCCTGGCCCTGAGTGGCGCCGAGCCGATCGACCCGCAGGCGGTCGAGGCGTTCGTTGCCGCGGCCGAACCGTTCGGGTTCAAATCGGGAAGCGTGTTCCCGGCGTTCGGGATGGCGGAGCTGGCAATCGGCGGAGTCTTCCCGCCTCGCGGCCGCGGCATGATCTGCGACTCGGTCGATCGGGTCGTGTTGGAACGCGACAGGATCGCCAAACCGCTCGAGCTCGCCGACGCCGAGGAAGAGCTCGACGTGCGGCGCATCCCTCTGCTCGGGACGCCGGTGCCGGGGTTGGAGATGAAGATCGTCGACCCGACCACCTACGTAGAGTTGTCGGAGAGGCATGTCGGCGAACTACTGATACGCGGCACCTCGGTGACACCCGGCTACTACAAGCGACCCGACGCCACGGCCGCGTCGTTCCATGATGACTGGCTGTGCACGGGCGATCTCGCCTACACCGTCGACGGCGAACTGGTGCTGTGCGGGCGCATCAAAGATGTGATCATCGTCGGTGGCAGGAACGTCTTTCCGGAGGACATCGAGCGGGCCTGCGGCACCCTCGAAGGCGTGCGTGCCGGCAACGTGATCGCCTTCGGGGTCGAGGGGTACAAGGGCAAGGAGAGCGTCGTGGTCGTTGCCGAGGTGCGAACCGACGACCCGCACTCCGTACGCGAGGCCCTGCATCACCGAACGCTCGAGGTCTGCGGGTTGCCGCCGCGCGACGTGATGCTGGTGAAGCCCGGAACGTTGCCGAAGACCTCGTCGGGCAAGCTGCAGCGCGCCAAGTGCCGGGAG
>DATAJN010000078.1:0-1517 GCA_036262105.1 Ilumatobacteraceae bacterium | reverse complement strand
GCCCTCAACCGGTCAGATCGCCGGCTCGCACAGAACAAGTAGAATCCTCTCTGTGTCAAGGACTTCTTTTGAAGCCAAATTTGGGCGCGTTTGTTCGACCGGTCGTGCCGGTTGTCGTAGCGTTGTTGGTGGGTCCGGGAGTGGCTTCGCCGAAGAACCGGTTGTTGGATGCAAGACCGGTCACGCTGGGTTGTAGTCGTTCCGTCTTGCCCTCCCGGGCCTTTGATGATCAGCGGCCGGCGCGGTGTGCGTCGGCGACGAGTTGGTGGTAGATGGCGTTGCTGAGGTGTCGTTTCAGTGATCGCAGGGCCTCGCGGTTGGTCTTGCCCTCGGCGACTTTGCGTTCGAAGTAGATCCGGCCCTCGCTGAGCTTGTGGCGCAGCTGGGTGACGGCGGCCATGTGGATCGCGGCGTTCAAGGCCCGGTTCCCACGGCGTGACAGGCGGTGCGCGATCCGGCCGCCGGAGGAGAACTCGACCGGGGCGGTGCCGGTGTACGCGGCGAAGTGATCACGGTTGCGGAACCGGCGGATATCGCCGGTGTTGCCGATCAGGATCGCGGCGGTCATCGGGCCGACACCGAACAGGTCGGTGACTGTCGTGGAGGACGCTCGAACGACCACGGCGATGCGCTTGTGTGACTCCTTCAACTGGGCATCGAGGCGGCGGATGTCGTCGAGCAGATCGCCGGCGAGGTCGAAGCGGATCTGTTCCACCGAGGTCACCGGTGTCACATCGGCGAGGAAGGCGACCGCGTTGGAGACGTTAATTTCCTTGGAGATCCCGCCGGGTGAGAGCTCGACCAGCAGCGCGTGCAGGCGGGACACGATCCGTGATCGCTGTCGCCCGATGTCGGAGTTCCGCTTCGACAACAACCGCAGCACTTCACTGTTTCCGACCGATTGCACTTGGCGCAGATCACGCGTCCGCAGCGCGGTCACGGCCACCGACATCGCGTCGTTCGGGTCGTTCTTGTTCGATCTGCCGGACCCCAGCACACGCGTCCGCGCAGCGAGCGTCGCAGGAACATCGACGACAGTTTCGCCAGCACTGACGAGCTGTTGCGCGAGTAGAAACCCGAGCCCTTCGGCGCCCTCGATCGCCCACGTCCGCGACGCGAACGGCGCCGCCCACGTCAACAACTTGTCGACCTGCGCACGAGTCGCGCGGACCTTCAGTCTCGATAGTTCGTCTTCGCTGCTGTTGACGGCAACGGCCGTATGGGTCGCCTTGTGCGGGTCGATCCCGATGATCACTTGCATCACTACCTCCATGGTCTCTGCTTGGGGTTGGGACCGTGGTGGGCACTCCTACTTTGGATCGTGTTCGCGCTGGATCACCTCTCTCGAGCCACACCACGGCGAGGCCCCGGTCGACTGCTCTTCGTTCTCAAGCCAGACCCGCAGAGCCGATCGGCAGGCGCATCTAGAGCAACCCGACCGAGACCTCACCGACGCTACGCAACAGCGCATCGTCAAGCTCAAGCATCAAGTAGGCGCATCTGCGTGCCTGTCGAGG
>DATAJN010000077.1:0-3078 GCA_036262105.1 Ilumatobacteraceae bacterium | reverse complement strand
GAGATGATCACGTCCTTCTTGCGGTCGGTGATCGCGAAGTAGCCCTCATCGTCGACAACCCCACCGTCGCCTGTATGGAACCAGCCGTCTCGGATCGCGTCGCCAGTCGCTTCGGCGTTGCGCCAGTAGCTCGACATTATGTGGTTCGCCCGCGCCATGATCTCACCTTCGGGGCTGACTTTCACCGACACGCCGATGGCGGGAGCGCCTGCGCGGCCGAGCTTGCTGGCTCGCTCGGTGGGCGTGAGGTCGTCCCATTCCGCGCGTCGTCGGCTGACGGTCACCGTGGGTGCCGTCTCGGTCAGGCCGTAACACTGGATGAACTCCCAGTGCAGGATTGTCTCGACCCGCTCGATCGCTGCCGTCGGCGGCGGTGCTCCGGCGACGACGATACGGACCAAGTCGCGCCCGGGTATCGGGCCTTCCCAGTCGGCAACTGCGTCGAGCACGGCGGTGCACACGGCGGGTGAGCCGCCCGTGAACGTCACGCCGTGCTGTTCGACGCGACGCAGGATCTCGGGTCCGTCCATCTTACGTTGCACGACCTGGGTGACGCCCATCGCGCTCAGGTTGTACGGCATCGCCCAGGCATCACAGTGGAACATCGGGACCAGATGCAGGTACACGTCGCGGTCGTTGATGCCGAACTGCCAACCCATGATCATCGTATTCGTCCAACGCGCCCGATGCGTCTGCTCGACGCCCTTCGGTCGGGCGGTGGTACCCGACGTGTAGTCGATCGAGACCAACGCCTGCTCGTCGGGTTCCCACGAGATCGGCTGGCCGGAACGCCCGAAAAAGATCGCGTCGCTTTCCTCGCCGAACACGATCACGTGCTTGCAGGCGATGCCCGACAGCGCGTCGACGACCTCCGGGTCGACGAGGAGTACATCGGCGCCGGAATGCTCGACGATATAGGCGACCTCGTCGGGCTTGAGGCGGAAGTTGATCGGGACGATGACCCGACCGTTGCCAGGGATCCCGTAGTACATCGTCAGGAACCGGGCCGAGTTCTGGCTCACCACCGCGACCCGGCCACCCATCGGGACGCCCAGCTCGTCGAGCGCGACGCCGATCGATCGTCGAATTTCTCCCAACTCGCGATAGGTGATGTCAGGAAGCGGCCGGGCGGGCTGCTCCGGTTCGTCGATGATCGCCACGCGCTCCGGGTACACCGCGACGGCCCGGTCGAGGAAGTCGTTGATCGTCAGTGGCAGTGTCACGGCGATGACCATACGGACCGCCGGCGAGCTGAATCGAGTCCTGGTCGCACCATTGCTGGCGGTGGAGCCCACCAGGTGCCCGGACAACTCCGCCGGCGACGCTACCGCCGCAGGACGACCTCCGCGGCCGCCGTCCACAGCCGACCGCGCCGGTGCCCTCGGCGCACCGTTCGTTGACTACGTTGTCGTCAACAGCGCTCCAGGGAGGAACCGCGTGTCCGATCGCAGTCCAGCCGATCTCGTGTTCGTCAATGGCACGGTCGTCACGGTCGACGCGAACGACACCATCGCCGAGGCGCTCGCCGTGCACAACGGCTTGATCGTGGCCGTCGGATCGCGGGCCGACGTCGAGCCACTCGTCGGCGAGACCACCCGCGTGGTCGACCTCGACGGCGGCACGTTGCTGCCGGGCATCAACGACTCGCACATCCACGCGATCAGCCTCGGGTACATGACGCCGCCGCTCAACCTCGACGTCGCCTACCCGACGGTCACGTCGATCGCCGACTGCGCGGCGGCGGTGCGCGACGCGATCGCCACCCGCCAGCCGGGCGAGTGGATCGTCGGCCAGGGGTGGGACCCCGGCTACCTCGCCGAGTGCACCGTCGACCCCGACCGGATGCCCACTCGCCACGACCTCGACGCGGTCGCCACCGACAACCCCGTGGTACTGATCGACTTCTCGTACCACACGGCCTGGGTCAACACGGTCGTGCTCGACATCCTCGGCATCGACACCGGTGGCGACCACACCCACGACGAGGCGATCGTCACCGCCGCCGACGGCACACCCACCGGCGTGCTCTACGAGCGGTGGCAGCGCGAGGCGCTCGAGCGGGTGCCGCCCATGACCGACGAGCAGCGCGCGATCGCGGCCCGGCTGGTCGGCCGGCAGCTCACCGGGCTCGGCATCACCAGCATCACCGACCCGGCGATCGGCCCCGCCGACCCGGTCGGGCCGATGAGCACCGCGTGCCTCGACGTCTACCGGCGCCTGGTCGAGTCGGGCGACCTGCCCGTGCGCATCAACGTGCTGCGGTTCCTGACCGGCATGTCGCCGTCGCTCGCCGAGTTCACGAGCAACCTCGACACGCTCGGCGATGTGCCCACCGCCGACCCACGAAAGTTCGCTGCGGTCGGCGTGAAGATCTTCGCCGACGGCATCCCGCCCAACAAGACGGCGTGGATGTACGACGAGTACGTCGGCGGTGGCACCGGGGCCCTCACCGTGCAGGCCGACACCGACGACGAGCGCGTCGCCCACCTGAACGAGATGGTGAAGATCGGCCACGACCTCGGCTACCAGGTGGGTGTGCACGTCACGGGCGATCGCTCCGCCGACGAAGTACTCAAGGCGTTCGTCGCAGCATGCGAGGCCAACCCGCGCCCCGATCCGCGGCACTACCTGATCCACGCCGACTTCGTCACGCCGTGGGGCATTCGCACCTGCGCCGAGCACGGCTTCGGGGTCAACATGAACCCGACGATCAAGTGGACGATCGCGCATCTCGTCACCGACTTCGTCGGCGCCGAACGCGGCGCGTACGAGTGGCCCTACCGCGCCGTCATCGACGGCGGCGTGCACGCGATGAGCTCGTCGGATGGGCCCGTCACCGTGCCCAATTGGCGACAAGGCGTGTCGACGATGATGCTGCGCGAAGCCAAGGCCGACGGCGTCGTGAGCGGTCCGGAGCAATGCATCACGCTGATCGAGGCCCTCCGTACCTACACGATCAACGCCGCGTGGCAGGACCGAGCCGAGACGTGGAAGGGCTCGCTCGAGGTCGGCAAGGTCGCCGACCTGTGCGTGCTCGACGGCGACCTGCTCGGCGCCGACCCCCACGACATCCCGACG
>DATAJN010000076.1:0-4080 GCA_036262105.1 Ilumatobacteraceae bacterium | reverse complement strand
ACCAGATACCACCACCTCGTGCCGCAACCTCGGCCAACGATGCGCCGGCGAGACGCTCGGCATATTCATGATGGCGATCGCCGGCGAACAACGGGTGGCTGTGGCACTCGACCAGGCCAGGCAGAATGCAACGTCCGTGCGCATCGATCGTCGGCACATCGGCAGCCGAGTGAGTTGCCAGCACCTCGTCGGTGGTACCGACGGCCACGATGACGCCATTACGAATCGCTATGGCGCCGTCGGTGATGATGCCGAGGTGGCCCTGTGCCGCGCCTCGGCGCGCCTGGCCGTCGTCCTCGACTCGAGCAAGCGATGACGCGTGGACGACGTTGAGATCGCTCACTGGCAGAACTCGCGAATCAGCTGCTCGTAGACATCGACAGCCTGCAGGTATTGGGCTTCGAAGACGTATTCGTCGGGGAAGTTGTACGGCGGGTCGCCCGGCCCGAAGTTGACGCCGTCGACGCCGAATTGCCGCAGTGCAACGAGGTCGCACCAGAACGGCACTCCCCTGTAGACCGGGTCGGTCGCTGTGACGATACGAACCGCCTGGTCGAGCGATTGCACGATCGGCGCGTCTGCGGCGATCTCGTACGGGTGGCGTGGACCCGACAGCCAGTGTTCGCTGAACTCGACGACGGCCTCGATGCGCGAATCGACCGTCGTGCGCAGCCGCTCGATCATCTCCTCGACCTGTCGCTTGACTTCGTGCGGGTCCTGGCTCGGCAACAAGCGGATGTCGAGTGTGACCGTGCAGCGGTCAGGAACCTGGTTGTGCTTCGTGCCTCCACTGATCGTGCCGATGTTGAGAATCGGTCCACCGGGCAGCAGCGGATGCGGCTCATACGGCAACGTCGACTCGAGCTCGCGCAAGCCGGCGAGGATCGGCTCCATCGTCTCGATGGCGTTGACGCCCAGATGCTTGTACGTCGTATGGGCCTGCCGGCCCTTGGTCGTGATCTTCAGATAGGCAGCACCGCGGTGAGCGATGCCAATCGTGTTGCTCGACGGCTCGCAATCGATCGCTGCGTCGCCCACGAAGCCCGCGGCGCACAGCGAGCGCGTACCGATCCCACCTTCGAAGTGACACGAGACGCCTTGGAAGATGACGTCTCCACCCAACGGCTGACCGCTCGCGGCAATGCGCCGCACAGCCGCCGCCGCCGCAGCGGTACCGGCCTTCATATCGGCGATGCCGGCGCCGTAGACCTTTCCATCTTCCAGTGCCGCGTCGAACGGATTCCTCGTCCAATCCTCGCTGAGCTCGTAGATGTCGAGGTGGCCGTTGAGCACCAAGGACCGACCTTTTCCGGTACCGCTGAGCCGGGCGCCGACCGATGGCCGCCCGGGCCGCGACTCGACCAGATCGACCTCGTCGCAGCCCCACGCCTCGAGTTGGGCGGCGAAGAACTCGGCGAGCTGCTTCTCCCGCCCCCAGATCGAATCGATCGAACACACGTCGATCAACAGCGCTGTGTCGTCGTGCACTTCACGCTCCTGCGGCGGACTGGTCGAACGGTGTCGACCCGCTGCGGGCCTTCTTGGCGGAGAACCCCTTCCCCATCGCCATGTCTGCGAGACGCTGCACGTACAGATCGTCGCGGAAGTGCAGCGTGAACGTGCGGGCATCGCGCATCATCTGACCGAGCGGATACCGCTCGTGCGCAGCGCGCGCGCCGACGATGTCGAAGCCTTGGAACGGGATCTCCAGAACCGCATTCTTGGCCAGGTGCATGGTGCGGATCGCGTCGGCTTCGCACTCGTCGGGATCATCGCCCCGGTCGAGCCTCGCTGCGGTCGACCGCAACGCGCAACGGGCTGCGAACAGCTGCGCGTCCATCCTCCCGAGCCGCACCTTGACAGCTTCGGAACCGCTGAGATCCGGTCGCCCGGCCACGTAGGCGGCGATGAAATCGAACGCACCCTGCGCCGTGCCGAGGTGGTTCGACGCGTAACCGCACGAGAAGGTCCGCGGATCGTTGTCGATCCATCCGCCCGGCACGCCGACCATGTGGTCGTCGGGTACGAAGACGTTGTCGAAGGTCACGCTGCACGAGACCGTCGACCGCATGCCGAGCATGTGCCAGTCGTCGAGCAGCTTGACGCCCGGAGCGTTGGCGGGAACGACGGCGAAGACCATCCGCGAGGAGTACGCGGTATCACCCTCGACGGCGCACCACACCACCAGGTACCGGGCGATCGCGGCCACGGATGCGAACGCCTTGCGCGCCGTGAGCCTGTAGCCGCCGTCGACCGTGGTCAGTTCGGCCGCCAGGGCCTCAGCCCCGTTCTCGTAGAGATGAGCCTCGGAGCCGAGGGAGGCGAGAAAGGCTCCGTCGACGATCTGCGGCAGAAAGTGCTCGCGCTGCGCTTGGGTGGAGTGGAACCCGATGATCCCGGCTGCGTGGTTGTGGACCTGCAACAGCTGTGCGGTGTTGGTGTCCCAATAGGCGATGCGCTCCAAGATGCGGTAGAACCCGCTGAAGTTGCCGGGCAGCCAGTAGCCGAACCCTCCGAACTCCGTCGGCACGGTGAGGCGATGGAGACCGGCTTCTTTCGCCTCGGCCAGGTTCTCGTAGGGAAAGGTCGAGGTCTTGTCGTGCTCGGCCATGCGGTCGCGCCATATCGGGCCCAATTCGTCCACTGCAGCGAGCAGCCGAGCGGTCGTCTCATCGAGGGTGGTCACCGTGTTCTCCATGGTCTGTAGGTCTAGCCCCCGGTGGGCGCGTCGACACAGAGTTGTTGGACGAGGGCGCACAGGAAGTGCTCGCATCGCAGCAACTGGTCGACGGTGACGTACTCGTCGGGACGATGTGCTACGGCGATGTCGCCTGGCCCGCAGATCACGACAGGCACTTCGAGCGCCTCTGCGAACAGTCCACCTTCGGTGCCGTAGCCGATCGATCGCGCCGGCCCGGCATCGGCAATCCGTTCGACGATGCGCAGCCACGGGTCGGACGGCGCGGTGCGCAACGCCGGATAGCGGATGGCCTCCGTGACGATGATCGATCCGCCCCTATCGGCCAGGTCGGCCTGCTCGCGTTCGACGGCACGCATGAACGGCTGCAACACAACGTCGGCATCGTGATCGACGGTGTGCCGTACCTCGAAGGCGAAGGCGCAGCGATCAGCGATCACGTTCACTCCGACGCCACCACTGATGGTTCCGCAGTTGAACGTCACCTCAGGCTCAGCCGTCGGCCGGTAACGCTGCTGGAGCTCGTCGAGCACGCCGACAAGCCGAACCGCTGACGTGATGGCGCTCGGCTTGGTATGCGACAGGCTGGAATGCGCCGCGGCGGTGCGGCACACAACTTCGTACGCAAGCTTGCCCATGTGGCTGTGGCTCGGGCGCATCATGGTCGGCTCGCCGATGACGACGACATCGGGGCGAAGGTCGTCGCGATCGACGATCACCTCCAGTGCTTGGCGAACGCCGACACAGCCGATCTCCTCGTCGAACGAGAGGGCAACGTGCAACGGTCGGCGCAACTCGGTCCCGCGAAAGCGGTCCGTCATCCGGATCACCGCGGCGATGAAGCCCTTCATGTCGGCGGTGCCGCGCCCGTGCAGACTGTCGCCGACTTGGGTCATCGTGTATGGATCTGTCGCCCAGCCCGGCCCGGCCGGCACGACATCGGAGTGACCCGACAACATCAAGCCACCGCTTTCCACTGGCCCGAAGGAAGCCAGGAGGTTGGCGCGACCTTCGGCGCCCTCCAAGACAGTCGCTCGAGCACCGTTGGATTCGAGGTGCTCGGCGACCGAGTGGATGAGCTCGAGGTTTGGCGTGCGGCTCTCGGTCGGAAAGGCAACGAGGCGCTGCAGCAGATCGGTCAGTTGCCCAGCCGCATCGTCGGCGACTGAGGGAGCTGGCACGGCCTCACCGTATAACGTGCCGCGGTATCGCACTGGAACCCGAACCCTTGATCGTGTGCATCGACTGCGGTGGACGATGCCACCTGCTCACCCAGCCGCGCGAAGACGGGGTGTGGCTTCCCGGCGACTACGTCGCCTATCGCTGCGAGGACTGCCTCGACCGTTGGGATCTCGTACTCCCGGACGATCCCGAGCAGGGTG